>DAOOPF010000017.1:18125-36965 GCA_035388125.1 bacterium
GGCGGAGTGCAGCGGATTTTATTATTGCCGCCTGCGCACCGAAACAGGCGTGGCGACACGGAAGCTCTTGCTCCTGAAGTAAAAGCTTTGTATCTTATCAAACCAGCTCCTGCAGGCGGTGCCGGATTGCCCTGTGAAACCGGGATGTGATGATGTGATGAGCGCTTCCGGGGATCCATCAGGTGCCGGACCGCAGCAGCCAACAACTCAACCCAATCAGTGGAGGAGAGGCATGAAAAAAGCATTGGTACTGTTATCCATGCTATTGCTCTTCACCAGCGCGGCTTTTGCACTGGTGGACAGTACAGCTACACCCATCTGGAAAGTCAGCGCCGATGACGCCGCACAGGCTTTTATCAAGAGCAATGACATGACGCGGAGCATCGCCCTGAACAAGGTGACCAACCACCTGCTGGTGGCAACCCGGTCGATTACCCATCGCATTGTGGCCTTGAATGCGGCCACCGGCGACAGCGTCGGCCAGCTCGACATGACCGGCGTCTCCGGCGGCACATACAACCTCAACAAGGTGGGGGTCGCCGATGACGGCGTCATCTACGCCTGTAACCTTAATACGGGCAGCGGTTTCAAGGTTTACCGCTGGGCGGACGAATCCGCACTTCCCACTGTGGCGGCGGATACGACTGTTGTGGGCGCCACCCGCTTTGGCGATGCCTTTACCGTCATCGGGCAGGGGCTGGATACCAAAATCTACATCTCCGGCAACAACGCCGCCGCCAAGATCCATATTCTGGGCACGACCGACGGCGAAAAATTTCATGTCGAAAAGGTCGTTGAGAAAAACGGTCACTGCACGGACATCTATCCGCTTGACGAGAACACGATCTGGGTCAATCGTCCGGGCATCGCCGCCACCCGTCTGGATGGCGCCGGCGAGATCACCGGCACGGTGCCGACTACGGTTCTCGGCACCAGCGGCACTGCACTCAATGTTTTCGGCTATGCCGGCTACTGGTATCTGGCCAGTGCCGACGGTAACGTCACGCCGGCCACCGGACGCCTGATCCAGTTGGGCGATAACCTGGCCGACAGCAAAGTCCATGTGGTTTACAAAGGCATGGGCGCCAACAAGAATGTCAACGGCGCCGGCGCCGTCGTGGTGCAGCCGGACAGCGACCGGGTCTGGATCCTGGAGACCAACAACGCCATCGCCCTCTATCCAGTCGGCGGCTACGCCTCCTTCCCGCTGACCTGGCGTTCGAAAGCCGACACGGCCCTTTGGCATGGCCTCAACAACATGGTGCGCACTCTCGCCTTCAGTCCGAAAACAAAACACCTCTATACCGCCTCGCGCGCCGGCGGCACCTTCATCAAGGTTTTCGACTCCGCCACCGGGCGCTATGTCAAGGATCTGAATACGACCGGCATCTCCGGCGGCACCTATCACATCAACATGGTCACAGCCACGGCGGACGGCCAGATCTTCGCCGGCAACCTCGCCCTGGCCAACGGCACTTTCAAACTCTACCATTATGCCAATGAAGAGGCCACCCCGGCCCTGGTTTGGGAGGGCGTTGTACCCGGCCGCGCTGGGGATGCCATGGCGTGCACGGGAATTGGCACGGGAGTGACGGTCTACGTCTCCGGCAATGACAATGACAAGATCTATACTTTCATGCCGTCGGCGGGCACCGGATTCGTCCAGGGCCCGGATATCCCCTTGCCGGAGGCCAATGCCGCGCGTCTCGGCATCGCCCCGGTCGGTAATGGCGACTATCTCTTCGTTGCCGCACCGGCCAAACCGACCCGGTACATCAAAAAAGATGGCACCTTGCTCTACCAGTTCGATACGGCGGAGGTTGTCGGCGCCTCGGTAAATTATGCCGAGATTCCGGCGCTGGACGGCAGCTCGCGCAAGTTCCTTTTTCTCGCCAATGGCTGGACCCCCGGTGTTCGGGTGGTTGAACTTTTCGGCGAAGATGGCGACAATCTCTGCACCTACTGGGAGAAATGGCCGGCCATGACCCCGCTGTATGCGAACAATGCCAATGCCAACGCGACCGCCCAGTCGGTCTACGATATTTACAGCAACCATCTCATCGAGTTGGCCACCAACAACGGCCTCAGCGCCTACTCTTTTGCCAATGTCATGCCCAACGCGGGCATGCTTGAAGCGAATCCGGTTTTCTCCACGCTGTATCTTGATTTTAACAAGGTACTCCTGGGCGAAACCCCGCAGGCGAGCTTTTCCATCCTCAATGAGGGCACAGCCCCCTTTGAGATCCTCTCCGCCGGTTTTGACGGCGCGCACTTTACAAGTGATCTCACCGCCCCGGCTGCTGTGGCGGTTGGCGAGAGCCTCACCGTCACCATCACCCTGCATGCGACTGCGGAGGGCGATTTCGATGACAGTTATGCCCTGCTGACCAATATGGGTCTTTATGAAGTGCAGCTTCATGCCCTGGTCGAAAAGTACTGGCCCTTCACCCTCAAGGAGCTCGATTACGGCCTGGTGTGGGCGCGTTCCTCCACGGCCTATCTGTTTCAGCTCATCAACACCGGCACGGTGCCCGTCACCGTCGACTCGGTTGCGGCTGACGAAACGCTGCTCAATGTAGCGCCCGACTCGGTCTTGACAGTCGCGGTGGGCGACACGGCCGATCTGATGGTGACCCTCATGCCGCCGCAAACGGGTGAGGTCAGCAGCCATGTGGTCTTTTTTACCAGCCTGGGCGAATATGATTTTCCGGTCAAGGCCACGGTCGACGAACTCTGGCCGCTGGCCTGGCGCCAGACGGCGGACACCACGCTGTGGCATGGCACGAACAACATGGTCCGCACTCTGGTCTTCAACAAGGCCACCAATCACCTCCTGACGATCAGCCGGGTCGGCGGCAGCTTTATCAAGGCCCTCGATCCCAAGAACGGCAAGGTGATCAAGGATCTTAACAGCACCGGGATCAACGGCGGCACCTATCACATCAACATGCTCGCCGTGAGCGATGACGGCCAGATCTTCGTCGGCAACCTGGCCCTCGCCGGCACCAACTTCAAGCTCTACTATCTCGCCAATGAGGATGCGGTGCCGGTGATGATCTTTGACGGGCTGCTCGATGGCCGCGTCGGGGATGCAATCGGCGTCTCCGGTCAGGGCAAGGATGTCATCGCCTACGTCTCGGGATCGGACAACACCAAGATCTTCACTTTCAAGACCACCGACGGTGTCACCTTCAGCCGGGGCGATGATATTCCACTGCCGGAAAAAAGCGCAGCCCGGTATGCCATCAGCCCTGTCAACAGCGACTATCTCTTCGTCGAGGGAGTGGGCACCAGGGCGCGTTATTTGAAAAAAGACGGCACGGTGCTTTACGAGTTCGACCGTACCCTGCTCGGCGGCACGACCTGCACCTACTTTGAAGTGGTCACCGAGGAGGAGAACACCCGCCGCTTCCTGGCCGCCTGTGACGGCTTTTCACCCGGCACCCGCGTGGTCGAGCTGCTCGGTGAGCCGGGCGACAACCTCTGCAGCAATTACGTCATCCTGCCCGCCAACACGCCCAAGTGGGCCACCGTGGCCAATGTCAACGCCACCGCTCAGATCGCCTACGACCGCGTCAATAATCAGCTGGTCGAACTGGTCACCAACAACGGCATCAGCGCCTACGGTTTTGGCAATGTGGTGCCGAATCCCAAGGCCTACCTTGTGGTCATGCCGATCGCTGCGGTCAAGGTCGATGCGGACGGTGATTTCAAACCCGATCTCGCCGGCCAGATCGTGACCATCCAGGGTGTGGTGACCACGATCAATTACAATACCGGCAACTCTTCCAGCTACTATCTCCAGGATGACCAGGGCTGGGGCATCAATTTCTACTCCAGCAAGATCAATTACAACCTGGAGATGGGCAAGCTCGTGCAGATCACCGGCAAGATCGAGTTCTATAACGGATTGACGGAAATCACCGCGACCGACTCCGCGGCGGTAATGGTGCTCGGCGATGCCACAGTACCCGCGCCCCTGGAGATCACCAGCGGGGATGAGATGAACGAGCGCACTGAAGGGAGCCTGGTGCGTCTGACCGGCTATTATCTGGAAAGCCCGTCGCTCTGGCCGGCCGCCGGCAAGAATGCCACGCTCAAGTTCATCCGCGGCGCGGATACGGTGCTGGTCTTCATCGACAAGGAGACCGATATCGACGGCTCGCCGGCGCCCCAGGGCTATTATGCCCTCACCGGCGTGATCGATCAGTACACCAGAAATGTGCCGCCCAGTGACAGCTATGAGATTCGTCCGCGCTCGCTGGCCGATCTGACCCAGACGACCGGCATCGCGCTCGACGGCCGGGAGCTTCCGGCCTCCTACGCCCTGCATCAGAATTACCCCAACCCCTTCAACCCCGTCACCAGCATCGCTTTTGAAGCGCCGCTGGGCGGAGAGGTCCGGATCAAGGTGTACGATCTGCTGGGCAAGCAGGTGGCCACCATCTTCGAGGGCAGGCTCGAGGCCGGTTTCCACAAATTCGACTTTAACGGCAGCGGCCTTTCCAGCGGTGTCTATTTTTACCGCGTCGAGGCGGGCAGCTACGTCGAGTTGAGAAAAATGAGTCTGGTGAAGTAAGCGTCACTCACCAGTACTTTTTAACAAAAACGCTGTGGCCCCTCCTCAGGGAGGGCGCCACAGCGTTTTTTTTGTGCCGGATTGTGAAAGGGGTCAGAAATCGGGGTTATGCGGCCGGGCCAGGCTCCCGGCGAAGCGGCGGGTGATCGATCCCGGCCGGGTGATGGCTGTGCCGACCACCACGGCATGAGCCCCCAGATCGAGCAGCCGCCGCGCTTCCTCCGGCCGCCAGATCCGGCCTTCGGCGATGACCGCCGTGCGTGACCCGGTCTCCCGCACCAGGGCCTCGATCAGATCATAGTCGGGCCGGTCGGGGTCGCGCCCGGCTGTCTCCGCGGTGTAGCCGGAGAGGGTGGAGGAGATGATCTCGAAACCCAGCGCAGCGGCGGTGAGGCCATCGGCCAGAGTGGCGATGTCGGCCATGAGCAGGGCGGGGGTGGTCTTGCGCAGTTCGCCGACGATCCATGCCAGGGTCTCTCCCCCCGGCCGCGGCCGCAGGGTGGCATCCAGGGCGATCACGGCGCATCCGGCCGCAGCGACGGCGCGGGCGTCGGCCAGGGTCGGAGTGATGAAAACCGGCGAATCCGGAAAGTTTTTCTTGATCAGGCCGATAACTGGCACATCGACGGCCGCCCGGATCGCCGCGATATTGGCCGGCTGGCAGGCGCGGAGTGCGCTCGCCCCGCCCCTGACGACCGCCCGGGCTATGGCCGCGAGAATGCGCGAATCGTCGAGGGGATCGCCGGCGTCCGCCTGCACCGAGACGATCAGCCGGCCGCGCACCTGTTCCAGAAAGGGTGCCTGCGGAGTGTTCATCCCATCTCCACCACAAGGTTTAATTCTTTCTTTCCCCCCAAAGCCTCTTGTACTGCTGCATCTTCAAGGCGGATGAGGGTGCCCGCAAAGGGCACGCCGTTGATTTCTATCTGCCGCACCCCCTTGTTCACCCCTGCAGGATTCCGGACGGTGATGTGAAAGGTGATCCCGCGGAAGCGGCGGGCGACCTTGTATTCGGGCCAGTCCGCCGGGATGCAGGGGTCGATGCGCAGCCCTTCGTATTCCGGCCGCACACCGAGGATATAATCGAGGCCGTCGCGCAGCATCCATGCCGACGAACCGGTGAGCCAGGAGTGGCTCGCCTGGCCGAAGGTCGGGTGGTCCGGACTGGTGACATATTCAGCGTAGACATAGGGCTCGACTTCATAGCGGTCGATGTCGATGACCGGATTCATCGGCAGGGCTTTCCGGTAGATCTCGAAGGCGCGATCGCCGCGGCCGAGCAGACATTCGGCGAGGATGGCCCAGCTCACCGGGTGGTTAAAGACCGCGCCGTTCTCTTTCTTGCCGGGCACGCAGCGCGTGGCCAGGCCGATGTTGGGATCGATTCTGGTATAGGCGGGGTGGAGGATCTTCGGGCCCTTGGGCGTTTCGAGATGGATGCGGACCGCATCCATGCAGCGCCGGGCGCGATCGCCTGCGGCGATGCCGCTGATGACCGCCCAGGACTGGGTGTTGAGGAAGATCCGGCCCTCCTCGTTGGCGGCCGAGCCGATCACCTCGCCGAGGTCGTTGGTGCCGCGGATGTACCACTCACCATCCCAGCAGTGGCGGTTGACCGCTTCGGTGACCCGGGTATGGGCCTCCCGGTATTTTTCTGCGGCGGCCGGATCGGCGATGTGCCGGCAAAGGGCAGCCGTCTCGCGCAGAATATAGCCGAGAAACATCGTCACCCAGACGCTTTCGCCCCGGCCGCCGCGGCCGAGATAATCGAGGGTGTCGTTCCAGTCGCCCGGGCCGAATTTGGCCAGATGACGTTCGCTGAGATTGGCCAGGGTATAGTCGATGGCGGCGTAGAGGTGGTGCAGCACTGTGGCTTCGCCCCCGTCATGGAACGGGGTCACCTCCTCGAGAAGAGAGAAATCCCCGGACTCTTTCAGCCAGGTCATGATCGCCAGGGGCAGCCAGAGGGGGGTATCGCTGTGGCCGGTGCGTTCGCCGCCGCCGGTGAGAGGGTAGTAGAGGTGAAAGGTGGAGCCGTCGCGAAACTGGAAGCGGGTCATTTCGAGGATGCGCGTCCTGACCCAATCCGGCCGCGGGATGACCGGGCCGAGGACATCCTGGCAGGAGTCGCGGTAGCCGCGGCCGAAAAGCAGGCCGCCGTGATAATAAGAGGCGTCGCGCGAAAAGCGGAAAGTCACCGAAGTCTGGTACTGGTTCCAGACATTGAGCATGGTGTTCATGTCGTCATCCGGGGTCTCAACCTGCACGTGGCCGAGATACTCCTGCCACTCCGTGCGCAGGGCCTGATAAGCCGCCTCCACGGCAGCCGGATGGCGGTATTTCTCCACCACCGCGGCCGCCTGCGCTGCGTGATCTTCGCGCGCCACCACCCCCATCATCAGGGTGAAAGTCTTTTCCTCTCCGGGCTCAAGGAGGAGCCGAGACTGCAGGGCGGCGATGGCGTCACCGGCGGTGATCTCGCTGTTGAAACAGCACCCGTTTTCCACCGCGACCGGATCGGCCTCGGAGCGCCAGCGGCCGATGAAGCGGTCCTTGCTGCCGTCCCAGCCGGTCACCGGCAGGGAGGAGGCGAAGAAAACATAGCGGTCCCAGGCCTGGTTGGCCTGCTTGACCGTCGCCCCGGCATAGGTGACCCAGTAGCGCTTGCTGGCGAGGAGAATTTCGCGCTCGCGGTCAAAATGGACATCGTTGAAATGCTGGTCGTTGGGCTGGTTGATCAGATCGACCAGGGCGTGGCCGAGGGCGAGTTCGTCATAGGCGAAGATATCGAGTTCTCTCTTTGCGGAAGAACTGTTTTTCAGGGTGACCTGCCAGATCTCGAGGTCGTCATCGGCCGGGACAAAATAGAGGATCGAGGCATCGATGCCTTCGCAGCGGGAAGAGATGCGGGTGTAGTAAAGGCCGTGGCGGCATTCGAAATCGGCGAGCGGGCGCATCATCGGCTGCCAGGTGGGCGACCAGTAGTGGCCGTTCGCCCGGTCGCGCAGGACGACGTAGCGCCCGGGCCGATCGATGGGCAGGCTGTTGTAGCGCCAGCGGGTGATGCGGCTGTCGCGCGGGCTTTTGAAAAAGCTGTAGCCGCCGGCGGTGTGGGAGATCAGGCCGGTGTAGCGGCCGTTGGAGATATAGTTGACCCAGGGCGCCGGGGTATCGGGCCGGGTGATGATGATCTCGCGCCGGTCGTCGGAAAAATGGGCATATCTGTGCACAATGGACTCCTGAAAAAGGTAGATGGTAAAGGGCGATCGCGCCGGTGCGGCTATCGGGTCAACAGCGCCTCGCCGAGCCCCAAAAGCTGCTGAACCTTTTCCTGCCGGTCCGATCCGGCATAGATGCGGCCGAGGGGTTCGGTGTCCGAGACGCGCAGCAGCATCCAGGAGCTCTCGTCGAAGTAAAATTTGATGCCATCCATCCGGGTGACCGAGGCGACCTTGAAGCCGCCGATGCGGCCGGGCGGGCTTTGCACAAGCTCGTTCATATTCTTCTGCAAGGCGGCGAGAGGATGATAGCGGTCGATGCGGCCGTAGGCGAAGGGGCCGAACTCGCGGCGCAGGCCTGCGACCAGTTCAGCCAGCGGCACCCCGGTTGCGGCGAGCAGCTCGATGGCCATCAGGGAGGAGAACAGGCCATCGCGTTCGGGGATGTGGCCGGCGTAGCCGAATCCGCCGCTCTCCTCGCCGCCGATGAGGATCTCCCGCTCGAGCATCTGTTCGGCCACATGTTTGAATCCGACCGGGACCTCGATCACGCGCCGTCCGGCCGCGGCCGCCATACGGTCGATTGTCGCGGCCATGGAGGTGGTGCGCACAACATCGCCCGGCCAGCCGCGGCTCGCCAGCAGATGGCGGAAGAAGAGGGGCATCAGGTCGTGCAGTTCGACGAAGCGGCCCTGATGGTCAAGGAGGCCGAAGCGGTCGGCGTCGCCGTCGGTGGCCAGGCCGAGATCGGCGCCGTGGGCCGGCACGGCCGCCGCCAGTTCGCTGAGGTTGCTGAGGATCGGCTCGGGCAGTCTGTTTTTGAAAAGGGGATGGGGATCCTGGCCGATGCCGATAAACCGGCTTTCCGCCCACTCCGGCGGCAGCAGACGGCGCAGGAAGCCGCAGCCGGCCCCGTGCATGGCGTCGCAGACCAGCCGCAGCGGGGCGGCGGCGATGCGTTCCCAGTCGAAATAGTGCCGCACATGCAGGGCGTAGGGGGTGAAGAGATCGGCCGGCGCGATCATTTTTTTGCTCATTGCCGCATCCTGGCGGACGGGCGTGCGGAAGAGGCGTGACGCGACAGCGCGGGTCTGGTCGGCCATGAAGGGGCCGCCACAGGATGCCTTGAATTTGACGCCGTTATAGTTCCAGGGGTTGTGGCTGGCGGTGACCATGACGCCGGCGGCGAGGCCGCGTTCGCGCACGGCAAAAGAGAGCACGGGGGTGGGGCACCAGGAGTCGCTCAGCAGGACCGGGATTTCGTTGGCCGCAAGGACTCCGGCCAGGGCCGCCCCGAAATGTTCCGAGAGAAAGCGGGTGTCGTAACCGATGGCCACGCCCTGCCCCGCCGTGCCCGCCGCCTGGAGATGGTCCGCCAGCGCCTGGCCGATGACGCGCACATGCGCGAAGGTGAAATCCTCGGCGATGAGGGCGCGCCAGCCGTCGGTGCCGAAGCGGATGGGATTTTGGGGCTGAATCATGGGTGTGTCCGTGCCTTTCAGAGGGGCTAACGGCCGGCCGCGAGCACGACGATGGGCTCGTCCCGGTCATATTTTTCGGTTTCGATCCGGGCCAGGGCGAGGATCTGTTCTTTCTCGGCCAGCCCGGTCATATCGATGATCCTGCGCCCGATGAGAATAAAGAGGTCCGGCAGCAGGGCGCCGGCGTCGCCATAGATCGTGAGGTTCTCCATGGCTTCGTCGATGAAGGCCCGGGTTTGGCCGATCGTTCCCTGCCAAAAGTCGGCATCGGCCAGCTGCAGGCGGACGATGCCTTCCTGATCGAGCACCCGCAGGGCCTTTTTTTCGCGGCGGACGATACCCCACAGCCGCGTCGTGAGCTGCCGGTGCAGGAAGAGGCTCAGGAGCGGGGTCCCGCCGGCGGGGTCGACCTGTTCCGGTTCGGTCTTGAACGACAGCGCGGCCAGTTTGCGCAAGGCCTCCGGCTCCAGAGGCAGCACGCCGAGGTCGCGCGCGCGCAGCTCCGAAGCGCCGGTGGCGGTGGCGGTCACCCGTTTGCTCTGGCGGTCGATGTCGATGGTCACCTCGATCGAATCGGGGCTGGCGCCCATGCGCTGCACCGAAGCGATCGCCTGGCTGCGCAGCTTGAGGATCTCCTCCTCGGTCGGCTGGATGATGGTGCGCTCGACGCTGTCGCGGATGATGCCGAGGGCGGCGCCGATGGCGGAGATCACCTCGCAGTTTTCGGCGATCTGGTGCGGCAGCTGCAGGGTCCGGGCGGCATAGGGGACGATGGCCGTGGCACCGCCGCCGCCGCCGACCAGCTGCACCAGGGAGCGTTCCATCCTGTACTCCTTGATCAGCTGTTCGACCACAACGATGACCTTGGCCGAAGCCAGGTCGAGCAGCCGGGTGGCGATTTTTTGCCCCTCCTCCTCCCATACCCGGCTCAGCCAGGCGAAGATGCGGTCGATGACAGGCCGGTTGCCGCGGCCGTAGCCGACGTCCGGGACGAGATCGAGATAGTTGGCCGCCTCGGTGGGGGTGAGGGTGTAGGCGGCCTCCTCCCCTTCAATCTCGATGCGCAAATAGTCCTCAGGGTCGCCGGGCCGCGGCTGGACCAGGTTCTGCGCGAAAACTGCTCCTGCGGGGATTTCCGCAAAAGAGGGGTACCTGAGGCCGGCGATGTGGGCGCTGCGCGGGCCGACATCGGCGATGCGGTTCTGTTTGATCCGCGGCATCGAGCCGCCGCCGATGCCGACGGTGCGCACATCGAGGGTGCGCAGGTAGAGCTTGTGGCCGCCGACGATGGCGCTGCGCACCAGGGGCCGGCCGTTGCGGATGGCCGAGATGTCCGAGCTGGTGCCGCCGACCTCGACAAAGATCCCGTCCGAGATGCGGGCGTACATCAGCGCCGCCGCCACGCCGGCGGCGGGGCCGGAGAGCATGGTCAGGATAGGCCGGCGCCGCATCTCGTCGATCTCCATGATGCCGCCGTCGCTGCGCATCACCATCAGCGGAGCGGTGATCCCCGAAGCGCGCACGCTCTGTTCGGTTCTGTTCGCCGTTTCGAGCATTTTCGGCAGCATACTCGCATTGATCACCGCCGTGCGGGTGCGGATGCGCAGCCCGTAAAGCTGCGAGATGATCGAGGCGGCGCTGGCCGGCAAGCCCATCGCGGCAGCGGCCGCGACGACCCGTTCTTCATTTTGCGGATTGTCGACCCCGAAAGACTCGCTGGCGACGATCACCTCGGCGCCCTCCGCCACCAGTTCACCGATCAGGGCGCGGATTTTCTCCTCCTCCAGCGCGCTGCTGTCGAGGAACCGGTGCACGGTGTGGATGAACTTGCCGGGTGCCAGCTCGATGTCGCCGACATCGGTTTCGCGCCGGGCGCGGCCGCTCTCGAGACCGCTCGCCATCCCGATCACCCCCACCCTGGCGACATCCCCCTCAAGCAGGGCGTTGGTCGCCTGGGTGGTGCTGTGGGCGATCAGGGCCACCTCCTCCGCCAGAATCTTTCCCTCTTCGAGCAGCTTGTGCATGGCCTCGACCACGCCGCGGGCCACCCCCTCCGCAGCCGTGTGGGTGGTGGGTAGATAGCTTTTGGCGATGATCTCGTAATTCGCGGCGTTCACCGCCACCGCATGGGTGAAGGTGCCGCCGACATCGATGCCGATCTTTATCCTGCGCTGCATGGATTCCACCTTGGTCAGAAGAAAAGCAGGGCGCTGGCCGCCAGTCCCAGGGCCGAGACGACCCAGACGTAGGGCAGGGTGCGCCAGAGGATCTGCTGGACATCGAGATGAAGTTCATTGGCGATCCAGACATTCTGGGTGTTGGTCGGGTCGCAAATGCCCTGGATCTGCCCCACCGAGATCAGCATGCCCATGATCGCCGCGGCCGGCAGAGCGCCCGAGGCGAGCATGATCGCCGCCATGCCGTAGCCCATGCCCCAGACATTGAGCGGGCCGCGGTAGAGCGAGAGGGGAGCGAGCACGGTGAAGACTAAAAGATAGAGCCAGGGCGAGGAGGGAATGATCCTGATCATCACCGGCTTGAGAAAAGCGAGCACCGGCCACTCCGCACCCTGATGGAGTGCGCTCCATTCATTTCCCGGACCGATAATGGCGTTGAGGAGCATGCCGATGCCCATCATCAGCACTACCGCGGGCATGACGCTGGCCCCGCCCTCGATGATCGCCTGGCTGAGCATGTTAATGCTGCCCTTGCGCCAGGTTACGACAAAGCCGTAAAAAAGTCCGCTGATGAACGCGGTGACGAAGGAGATCTTGAAGATCAGGATCAGCAGGAGCGGCACCACCGGCGTCAGATAGGCGTACCAGACGATGCGGCTCAGGTGGCGTTCGCGGCCGGTCAGCTTGCGCGCGAGATCGAAGAGAATGCGCACGGCGACCAGGCCCGCGAGCAGGAGCAGGGCATATTTGAGCCCGGTGCCGAGGGCGTGAAGAACGCTGCGGAAGGCGGGCGCTCCCGCTGCGTGCTGATAGCCGAAGAGGAGCAGGGCTGCGGCCAGGGCGGCCAGGAGGCCATAGCCGGCCAGCTTTTTCAGGGGCAGTTTCTGGCCTTCGCGCCGCAGTTCGAGGGTGAGAAAAGCCAGGGCCATCAGCAGGCAGATGGCAAAGAGCACCAGGGCAAAGCTGCGGATGGTGGGGATGTCCAGTTTGAGGACGTCGATATAGAGGGCCCAGTTGCCGGCGTTGAGGATGCCGCCCAGGTTGATGCCGATCAGGAAGAGGCCGGCGGTGGTGAGGCTGCTGAATCCGACCGAGGCCATGATCGGCAGTACAATCGTCGCCACCATGATGATGGCGCCCAAACCGCCGAGGGTGGTGAAGAGCATGGCGATGAGCAGGAGCATGATCAGACCGACGCTCCAGGGCCGGTCGCCGGCGAGTTCGGCGCCGTTCTTGATCAGATGCTCCGCCACGCCCGATTTCTGCAGCAGAAAACTGAGCATGCCGCCGAAGATCGCCACAGTGTAGGCGGTATGGAGGCGGACCGCCCCGTCACCGACGACATGGTGGAGCAGATCGCGGCCGGAGACTCCGCCCAGCAGTGCCACCAGCACCGCCATGACCGGCAGGGCGATCAGCGCCGGCAGTTTGCGGAAGAACATCAGCAGGGCCATGGTGACAAAGACGGCGAGAAAGCCGAGGAGCTGCAGGGTTGCGGTCATGCGTCTGCCTCCGGTAGGACGTGCAAGAGAGCTTGCAGGGTTTGAAAGAGATCAATGGCAAAGGCGGCCCGGGTTGTCTTTTGGGGGTTGGCGGCTCTCTGCGCCAGTTCCATCAGGGGATGCCAGGGCGTCTCCCCGCCGGCCGGCGGCAGCGTGCGGAGAAGGCCGGGGGCCGGGGCGCTTCCCCACCGGGACCTGACTCCCTCCAGCCATCTCCTGCCCGTCTCCGGTTCGAGCGGAGCATCGGGAGAGAAAAGCAGGTTCTGCTGATCCGGTTCGATGATGCCGCTCACCGCCAGCCACTGCACCGCCGCGAAGGCCGGATGGGCATGGCCCACATCGGTGAACCAGAAGAGCGGGGTGCCGGATTCGACCATCCGCAGCTGCAGGGCGCGCACCGCCCCGGGCCGGTTGTGCAGCTCATGCGGCGGGCGCTGGAGGCGCAGGCACTCGGCGGCCAGAGAACCGGCGGCCTCACCGATCGCCCACTCGACGGGATGGAGGCGGCAGGCCCCGGCTGCCAGCCGGGTGACGCCGATGTTTTTGGCGCCGGCGATGAGGTTGGCCCACCCCTCGGGGATAAGCGCACCAAGAGGCACCTGAAAAGGCCTGGTATCCACGAAACAGTCTTGCTCTTCCCCGCTGCTTCTGTGCAGGTCGATCCAGTACTTGCCGATGGCGACCGCGTCGGGGTAGAGACGTGCCCGGGCGTGCGGCTGCAGATCCGCTGCAATATCCTGCTCGCGGAGCTGATCGAGCGCCCGGATGCGGCGCGATTCGCGGATATAGGGGAACTGCGAGAGACCATCGGCGGTGCCGAGGAGATCCGGCCGCAGCTTGAGTTCGGGATAGCCCTGCCCTCCGTCATCGCGCGGGGCTTTTGTCTGCAGCCAGTGCAGAAACCCGAGGCTGAGCGCGCGCGCTTCGGCCAGGGATTTTTCCCGTTCCCGCCGGCTGACGCCGATCAAGCGACCGCCGCGATAGTCGTTGGCCTGCCAGTTGATCATGCTCAGATCGCGGGGATAGCGCTCCGGCCGGAACTGGCCGGCATCAATGAGTCGGCGGTAGGCCCAGAAGCTGCCCGGGGTTCCGGGGGCGGTAGCGAACATGCTGTAGATGCGCGGGGCGCCCCGGGCATCCTTCCCCGCGGCCAGCGTGTAGGGCTGGTTGTCGCGGTTCTCCTCATAACCCGGCGGTTTGGGGATGGTGTGGTTTTCGCCGGGGCAATATTCGACGATGAAGGGAAAGGTGAAGGACTGGATCCACTCCGGATGGGCCTCGGCAGGCGCGTGGGGCTCGCCGGTTTCGCTCTGCGCTTCTGCACCGGTGCGAAAGGGAACGCCCGCGAGCGGGAGGAGATCGCCCATCTCGCTGGCATCGATAAAATACGATGCGCGGCAGGCCAGCTCGGAGCCGCCGCTATCCGGCGCGATGATCACGGCTTTAATCCGCTCCGCCCCCACCTCCGCCCGCTTTAAGGTGTGGCGGGAAAAGATCCGGATCCGGCCGCTCCGGATAGAGGGCGCGAGCAGGCTCTCCAGCACCTCGAGGCCGATGCGGGGCTCGAAGGCGAGCCGGCTGACCCAGCAGCGGCCGGGATTGAAGCGGGGATCGGACGGTCCGCCAACCGCGAGCCCCTGATAATGCCGGCGGATCCCGCTGCGGAAACGGTAATAGGCGGCGGTGCCGCCGAACTCTTCGATCCACTCGTGTTCATCGAGGGCGGAGACGCCCTGGCTGGTCGCCTGGCCGCCGATCCAGTCGCAGGGTTCGGCGAGGATGACCGTGCAGCCCCATTCGGCGGCGCGCAGGGCGGCAGCGCAGCCGCCCAGTCCGCCGCCGGCGATAAAGATGTCGCTATGCAAGGTTCGCATCGGGTGTCGTTTTACTCAACTTCCGGTTAAATGCGCAACAGCATCAGAACGGCCGGGCCGGTTCGCGATAGGGTCCGTTGAGCAGGGCCCTGGCGAGCTTGCCCTTTTTTTTCCGCAGTCCCTCATAAAAGAAAAATACCTCGCCGTTGTATCCCATCTCGCGGTTGAAGCGGATGGCGCCGAGCAGATATTCAGGGTCGATAAGGTATTTGCCCAGTTTGATGAGCAGGCCGGGGTAGATCCTGGCGCCCGGCGCCGGCGGGGTGACGTTTTTCATCTCGAGCAGGGTGGCGCGGTATCTCTCCAGATCGTAGCGATAGACCTGCGGCACGACGAGGTCGGTATAGCCGCCGCGCATCCATGCGGGCCAATCCTGCAAGTACTCTTCGTAGCTCCAGGGATAGACACTCGGCGACCAGGAGACGATGAGAGCCGAATCGACGGCCTTGACCTCCCGATAGAGGGTGCCGGCAAAGGCATTGAGAATATCGGCGCGCCAGCGCATCCAGCCGGGATCGCGAGGATCGGCCGGCGGGTCCGCCCCCTGGTGCTGGCTGCGATAGAGGCTGCCGGTATAGTTATCGCCGCCGCCCTCGACGGGGTGGGCGGGCAGGCGGTCATCCCCCTGGATGCCGTCCACCTCATAGCCGCGCGCCACCTCGAGTACCAGTCCGCGTATGAAGGCCTGCACCTCGGGATGGTAGGGATTCATCCATTCAAAGCCGTTCTTGGTCAGCAGCCGGCCCTGGCGGTCCCTGGCCGCCCAGTGGGGTTTGGCGAGTAAAAGATGGCCGCCGTTCTCCTTGTAGGAGGCGGAAAAGCCGTATTCGAACCAGGGGATCACCTTGAGGCCGTTTTTGTGCGCCTCCTCGATCACTTCGGCGAGGGGATCACGGCCCCGGTGCGCCGGGTCGATGGGGATGCCGAAGAGCGAGTCCATGAGGGCGCTGGGATAGAGGGTGTAGCCCTGGTTCCAGACCACGGGGAAAACCACGTTGAAGTGGTGGCCGGCGAGAAAGCGCATCGCTTCGGCGATGTTCTTGCGGCTGAATAGGACCTTGCTGTCGACGTCGGTCAGCCAGACCCCGCGCAGCTCCGGCTGCGCTTCCTGGGCCGGTGAGAGCGCGGCCATGCCCAAGCAGATTAAAAGGGTGATCTTCGCCCGGCGCATTATGCTCCTTTCAGCTTCTCCAAAAGATCTTTTTGCGGGTGAAAAACGCCGTCACCGCCGCAGCCAAAAGGGTGACCAGGAGTCCCTTGATAAAACCCGGCCAGGGGGTCACCGCCAGCCGGTTGAGAAGGGCTCCGAGCGAGGTGAGGGCGGGCAGAGCGGCGGGCCCGGAGAAAGGGATCTGCCCCGAGAGGATCATGCCCATGATCGCCAGGCCCCGCAGGGCATCCAGTGCATCCGCTCGCAGTTCCATGGTCATCTCTCAGCGCGCGAGGATCAGTTTAAGAGTTTGCAGCGCCGGGCCCGCGGCGAGGCGGGCGATATAGACTCCGCTCGGCCATCCGGCGGCATCGATGGTCCGCCGGTGCGTCCCTGCAGCGGCCTCCTCGTCCATCACGCGTAACATCTCGCGGCCGCGCAGATCGAAAACCGCCAGCGTCAACCGCTGCGGCCGATCGAGGGTGAAGCAAAGGGTCGCGCGGCTGTTGAAAGGATTGGGATAGCTGCCGAGCAGGTGATAGTCCGTGACGCCGCCGGTTGGCGCAGCCACGACTCCGCTCCAGCTGAGTTTTTTGCGCAGCAGGGCGGAGAATTTTTCGATCGTGACCACTTCGATCTCCTTGCCCAGCACCGGATCGCTCTGCAGTTTCTGCACGACCTGGCCAAGCCGCTCCACCGAGAGGTCAGCCGTGCCGGCGGGCCAGCTGCCATGGTCATCATGGAAGAAGCGCTGATAACCGGCGAGGAGAAAGCCGGGTTTGGCCTTGCCTTTGAGGCTGTTGAGGATGCGCCGGGCCATGGCATCCAGATCGCCGGTGTCGCCGTAAAAGGTGCCGTCGTTGACATGGTTGTAGAGCAGGGCGCCATAGCGGGTCGTGGGGTACTGGTTGGCCAGCTGGGGGTCGTAGAGCAGGGTGAGCTGGGCGTTGACATCCCCGAGAAACCGCCCCAGCCGGTTGAAATCAAAGCTGTTGTAAAGATCGACGCCGCGGAAAAAGAGGCGGCCGTTGGGGGCGTAGTGTTTGTACGCATAGAAATCGCGGATGCCGAACGCCTCCATCAGTCGCCGGGTTTGGCCGACTGCGTCCGGCCAGACATTTTCATCCCAGAGGTCCGGGTAGACATAGCCCAGGGGCGACATCACGCTGACAAAGCCGTCGTTGGCTGTGGCGGTGTCGTAGTAATATCGGGCGATGAAAGGGCAGAGGTCGAAGAGATGGAGGTTCCAGCCCCACGAGATCGGCACCGAGCCGCGGTGGGGTGAGAGCCAGGCTCCGGCCTGGAAGGTGAGCGCCCAATTGGAGGCGTCGCCCTCCGAAGAGACAAAAACGAGATAATATTTATCTTCCAGCTGCACCTGCTCTGGTCCGGTTTGCGCCGGCGGCACAAGCGGCCGCCGCTCGGCCGGAAAGGCGGCGTGCCAGGAGAGGTTGTTCTGCAGGGTCTCGTGAAAAGCCCCGCCGAAGGTCGCGATCCACTGCACCAGGGGTTCAGGGTCCATCCAGCCGTAGACGTGGAAGATGCGATCGGGATTTTTATTCTGCATGAAGGTGAGCAGGCGTTCGAGCAGCTCGACCCGGGCTGCGGGCAAAGCGAGGAAATTGACGCCGCCCGGGGGATCCCCGGCCAGGTTGAGCTGGAACATGCGCTGGTGAATGGTGAAATCGGTGATCTCGCGAATGTAACACTTGTCTGGATTGCAGAGGGGCAGCAGCGTGCGCAGACCCCAGTCGACCAGGGCAAGATAGCGCCTTTCCTCCTCCTGCGAGGTATCGTTCCAGGGGTGGCTTTTAAGCTCGAGCCGGGCCGGCACGCGCACCGGCGGATCGCCATCATAGGCATCCTCCACCAGGACGGAGTCGGTGAGCGCAAAACCGAGGGCGCGGGCGGTCGCCTCGGGCAGGGGCAGGCAGCCGGTCAAGCCGCCGATCAGGGCGGCGTATTCGCCTTGCCAGAAAAAGGACTGGCCGGAGAAATTGCCCCAGCGCCGCGGTTCGTAGGTGATCACCCCCTTTATCCGGCTGCGGTAGCGCTCGACCAGATCAGCAAAACTGGTGATGCGGGTGAAGGTCACACCGCCCCGCTCATGATAGAGCTTTTCCCAGGTTTCATCGGTCTCTGCGTAGCTCCAGGCCTCGCGGACATTGGCGAGATACAATTCGGCGCCATCGCGGTTGACGATGCCGGCCAGGGTCAGGGCGGCCAGCCGGTAGGTGTCGGCGGCATTTTTGCCGTCAAAGAGCACCGCTTGCATGGATTCCGCGTGCGCAGCGTTCAGGACGAGGAGTAAAAACAGGCACGTGAAGGATGAGCGCTTCTTCATCCGTCCACGAGAGTGCAGCTTTTTGCAGGGAGCGCTTCCAACGGCCATTGATTAAACCTCGGGGTAGTCGCGATCGGTGGCGTTCGGCTGATTTCCTGCCGGATCTGCTGCAATATAGCAACTGCGCGCTTTATGAAACAAGAAAAAAATTGGCTGGACGGCTGCTGATGCCAAAATGAACGGATATCATTTGCACGATGAGAAAAAATATTGTAATTTCAACAAGAGAGAGTGATTCATTCTGTTCCGCGAATCGGGAGAGCTGATATGCGAAAAGATACCCTGATGCTGCTTGGCCTGTTCCTGGCCGTTTCCACCCTCTTTTCCCAACCCGCCAACTTTTCCCGGGTGGATGGCCCGGTCATCCGCGGCGGCGACGGAGAGGAGATTCTGCTCCGCGGCACCAACCTCGGCAACTGGCTCAATCCCGAGGGCTATATGTTTCAGTTCAAGCGGGTCAACTCTTTCCGGCTCATCGACCAGGCGCTGAAGGAGCTGGCCGGGGCGGACGAGGT
>DAOOPF010000018.1:0-36407 GCA_035388125.1 bacterium
CCAGAATTCAGTCGTCATCGTCAACCCGGCGCAGCGCTGAGATCCGCCGGCGCCGTGCAGAGTATTCAACGCAATAAAAAAGGCCGGGCGAAGAACCCGGCCTTTTCGTTTTTGGCTGCCGACGCCGCGCAGTATTTTCATCGCAATAAAAAAGGCCGGGCAAAAAACCCGGCCTTTTCGTTTTCAGGTCACACGGCAGCGCTATTTCATGAAGAGCAGCCGGCGGATTTGCACCTCCTGCCCTCTCCGCAGCACGGCGTGGTAGATCCCGCTCGGCAGGGGATGACCGGAGTCGTCCCGGGCATCCCAGCTCCAGCTTTGCACCCCCGGGGCAAGGAGACCCTGATGGAGCAGGCGCACCCTCTGCCCGCGGCTGTTAAAGATCGCCAGGCTCGCCTCCATCGCCTCCGGCACCTCGACCGTAATAGTAGTGGATGGGTTGAAGGGGTTGGGATAGTTCTGCTGCAGGCGCAAAGCGGTGGGAAGAGCGGCTTGCTCCTCCACTCCGGTGAGGGCGACCAGCACCCGCCAATCGACCCGGGCGGTGTCCTCCTTGTCCATCACCAGAGCGGTGACCAAATAGACCTGTCCCATCTCGATCGTCGGATAGAGCACCATCTGGCTGTCCGTGGAGGCGACGACATCGTTGATCCGCCAGAGATAGCGCAGGGAGTCGCCATCAGCGTCGCGGACAGTCGTCAGCGCAAAAGTGAGGGGAGCGTAGAACTGGCCGTAGACCGGAGTTTCGGTCGGGAAATAGGTATAAATCTGCGGCGGCTGATTGGGCACCACCACCGGCAGGACCGTGACCACCGCGCTGTCGGCCAGGGTGCTGCCGATCCCCTTGACCCGGGCGTGAACGACGCACTCACCCGGCTGCGCAGCTGAAAGGGAGGCCATGACGCGGCCCTGGGCGTCGGTCAGGGTATCGGCGACAGAGAGCACATAGCCGCTGCCGCTCACGAACAGTTCGACCGTATAGCCCGCGCCGAGGGGCTGGCCGCTGCTGTTGCGCAGGGTGGCGACGATATCCGACTTGGCGCTCCCGTCCGCATAAATGGGTGAGGAGGCATCGACACTCGAGAGGGTTGTGCTCAGGTCGGCGGCCGGGTAGACGAAAGTGAATGGCGATTCGGCGATCTCTGTGCCGTCCAGCCACGCGGAGGCCTTGAGAAGATTCGCAACCCCCTTGTAGGGGCCGGGGGTCCAGTGGACGCTGGCATACCCCTCATCGTCGGAAAAGATTTCCAGATGCGTCTCACCGCGGAGGTGGCCGCCGCCCGCGAGCACCTCAAAGAGAACCGGCTGGCTGACGATAGGAAGACCGTACTGGTCCATGATGCGGGCGGTGAAATCATCTGCAAACTCCTGGCCCGGAGTGAGATCCTGGCCGTCACCCGACCCCTTGATCATGGTCGGGATGCGTGCCGGCTCCGCCGCAGCGGGTTGCAGAAGCTGGCCGGCGGCCGCGCCCTCGATATCGATCGTCTGCTCATCGGTCAGGATGACGCGAACGTCGCAGGTGGTCCGGGTGCCGAGCCCGAAATGGAGCTGGGCCGGATTCTGGCTCATATAGCCGAACTGGCTGCCCACCTCCTGGTAGCCGATGATGAATCCGGCTTCGCCGAGATGGCCCGCCTCATAGAGGATCACTTTCGAGCCGATGCCGCCCAGATCGCCGCCGGGGCCGGTGCAGAGGATATCGATCCAGTTATAGCCGTTGTCGAGGTCGTTGCGCACGAGATAATTGGCCCCTTTGGCGCAGGCCATATAGATATCAAGATCGCCGTCCTGGTCCACATCGGCCAGCGCCGCGCTGCGCGCATCGGCTGCGGAGACCTCCACGCCCGACTCCCCGGCGAGGGTGAATCTCCCGCTGCCGTCGTTCCAGAAAAGCTGCGGTTTGGCGCCGGCATCCTTCTCGCCGTTGCGGAGGAGAAGCAGATCGAGGTCGGCATCGTTGTCCATATCGCCAAAGGCCGCGGTATAACCGCTGACGGGCAGGTTATAGGTCGAGGAGCGGTCGACAAAGTGACCGGTGCCGTCGTTGATCAGGACGTTGAGCAGGGGCACATTGCCCGAGGTCAGAAGGTAGTTGACGACGAAGAGGTCGAGATCGCCGTCATTGTCAATGTCCGCGAAAGTAGCGCCGTGGGAGCGGCCGTCGATTGCGGTTCCGCGCGCCGCCGCCTCTTCAGTGAAGTGGCCTTGTCCGTCATTGATAAAGAGCCAGTTGGGCGCCGGCTGACTGGTGGATTCCTGACGGCGGCAGATATAAAGGTCGATATCGCCGTCATTGTCGATATCGCCGGATGTTGCGCCCTGACGCCCGACATATTGGGTATCCTCGACGCTTCCCTCGGCCCCGCGCAGCACGAGGGTAAAGTGGCCGCTGCCATCGTTCTCATAGAGTTCATTGAGCTCACCGGAGTTGACGATAAAGAGATCCAGATCGCCATCCCTCTCCATATCGAATGC
Source organism: bacterium (assembly GCA_035388125.1). Classification (GTDB taxonomy): domain Bacteria; phylum Zhuqueibacterota; class Zhuqueibacteria; order Residuimicrobiales; family Residuimicrobiaceae; genus JAKPUX01. The sequence goes on from DAOOPF010000018.1 coordinate 2,479, forward strand.
CACGCTGCCGTTGGAGGTTCTGACCGTCTGCAGCAGGCCGGCCGCTGTGCCGTTCTCGTTGAAAAAGCCGTCGCCGTTATTGAGATAGAGGGCGTTGATGCCGGCTGGATCGCCCGCTTCGAGGGGGACATTCCCGAAAAAGGCGTCCAGGTCCGCGTCATTGTCCAGGTCAGCCAGCAGGATCGCTTTGGTGAGTCCCCGGCTGATCGTTCCGCGTGCGGCAGCCTCTTCGCTAAAGGCCCCCTCCCCCTCGTTCATGTAGAGCAGGTCAGGCATGGGACCGTAGCTGGTGCCGTTGCTGACGAAAAGGTCGATCCGGCCGTCCTTGTCCAGATCGCCGAAGGAGCTGCCCTGGCCGTAACCCGAGGAGGAATAGCCACCGGTGAGGGAGTAGGCGGTCACATCGGTAAAGCCCTTGCCCGAGGGATCGGGCGCATCGGTGGTATCGGGGGGTGGCGGCGGAGGAGGAGGAGGCGGAGTACTGCCATCCGGTCCATAGATGGTCAAATTGGAATAAATCGGTCCGACCTGGGCTTCATACCCCCAAATCAGGTTCTCCTTGCCGAGGAAGATATAGCGGAAGGGTTCCAGCCGGCCGGAAAAGTTATGGTAGGTCAGGTTTCTGTAGTAATCGCCGAGAAGGGCATTATTCAGGTAGAGGTAGGCCCGGTCGGCAGTCCAGACGATGCGAAAAGTGTAGGTTTTGGATTTGTCCCAATCCTTGTTCAATAGGTAATAGTCTTCCTCGCGGGAGTCATCCCCCGAGCCATGGGTCTGGGTGAGCCATTTAAAGCCCGCGCGCCCGTCGCCGTCGTTGTATTTGTCATGTCCGGAGGTGCGAATCTGGGTCCAGGAGGCCTGGGTCTCATAGGCATCCTTGTCCGCTTCCGGCCGTGACCAGATATTGATGCAGTGATACTTGATTTCCGGATCATCCGCCTGCTCCGCGGGGTCAAAATTGGTCACGTCGACCTCGAGAGAACCCTCCCAGGGCAGTTCGGCGGGCAGGGTGATGAACAGTTTGCTGGTGGAGGCGACGGCCTGCCAGCCCCTGCCCGAAACAAAGACCCCGTCCGTGTTCTGCATGGTGCCGAGGGCATTGGAGTTGGGGTTGTCGAGGTTATCGTGATAGAGCACCTGGGTGTGCCAGGGCTGCCCGAAAAGCGGCAGCGCCAGGAGCATGAACATCCAGAGAACTATCGGAAGCATATTTTTGCATCGTTTGCACTGCATGATGGGGTCTCCTGCGCATACTGAAACTGCCAAAATTAATTCATGACTGCACCGGGTCTGAAACCCTGAGGCAGGGGTGCTGTTCCGGTATTATTAAATACAGGCACAGCCACAATTTGCGTACAGGAGAGTTACCGCTCTGTGCGGGGGATCACATTGACGGGAGAGGCGTGAAAAGCGCTTCCGCCGCCCCGGAATCCGGGACGGCGGAGAGCTGCGGAGTTTACCTGGGCGGGATGGTTTCGCCTGCGGCGCGTTCAAAGATGACCCGGCCGTCAAGCACAGTGAGATCCACCTGGAGTTCGCGGATCTTTTCAGGCGGAATAGTGAAGAGGTCTCCGGAGAGGACGACCAGATCGGCGAGATAGCCTTTTTTCAGCGTTCCCTTGATCTTTTCATCGAAAGAGGCATAGGCGCTGTTGCGGGTATAGCAGGCGACGGCCTCGGCGACGCTGATCTTCTGCTCGGGGATCCAGCCCCCGGGATGGCCGCCGTCGAGGGTGCGGCGGGTCACAGCGGCATAGATGCCCAGCAGGGGATTGAGCGGGGCGACCGACCAGTCGGTGCCGAAGCAGAGATGGACGCCCTGATCGAGAAAGCTGCGGAAGGGATAGGCCTCATGGCAGCGCGGCTCACCGATGCGTTTATGGGCCCAACGGCCATCATCGATGGCGTGGAACGGCTGGGCGGAGGCGATCACCCCCAGTCTGGCGAAGCGGGCGATATCCTTTTTGGCGATGTGCTGGGCGTGTTCCAGCCGGAAGCGGCGGTCCCATCGGGGGTTTTCGCGGACGCAGCGTTCAAAGATATCGAGCATCAGGCTGTTGGCGCTGTCGCCGATGGCATGGACGGAGAGCTGAAGTCCGGCCTTGTCGGCGGCCAGGGCCCATGTTTCCATCCGGCCGTCGAGGACGATGTCCATGGGCAGTCCGCGGCTGCTGCTGCCTTCGTAGGGTTCGAAGAAGAGAGCCGTGGTCGAGCCCAGCGATCCGTCGGCAAAGGCCTTGAGTGAGCCGATGCGCACCATATCGCTGCCAAAGTGGGCGCGAATGCCGGCATCGGCGAGCAGTTTGTACTGGCCGAGGGGAATGCGGCAGTCCACCCGCACGGTCAATTCGCCGCGTTCGAGCAGGGTCTGATAGGTCTGCAGGTCCTCCGGAGAGCCGACATCCTGGATGCTGGTGACGCCGCAGCGGCGCGCCAGTTCCATGGCGGCGGCAGCTCCTTCGAGGCGTTCGGCTTCGCTGGAGGGGGGGATCACGGCGAAGACGGCGTTCATCGCCTCATCCTTGAGCAGGCCGGTGGGTTCGCCGGTGGCCGGATCGTGGACGATCTCGCCGCCGGGGGGATCGGGGGTGTTGCGGTCGATTCCCGCCAGTTTGAGCGCTGCGGAATTGGCGAGGGCCATGTGGCCGTCGAGGCGGTTGACGAAGACCGGGGTGGCAGGGGTGACCGCGTCGATGAGGCCGCGGTGGGGTTCGCGTGCGCCGGGCCAGCTTTCATGGTCCCAGTCGCCGCCGGTTATCCAGCGGCCTGGATATTTTGCAGCGTACCCGGCGATACGCCGGGCGAACTCTTCCTCGCTGGCGGCGCTGCGCAGCTCGATGCCGAGCAATTGCATGCCGCTGTTGAGAAAATGGACGTGGTTATCGATAAAACCCGGCATGACCACGCGGCCGGCGAGGTCGACCACGCGGGTCGAGGGACCGGCGAGAGCCCCGATCTCTTCGCTGCTGCCAATGGCCATGATGCGGCCGTTCTGTACGGCGAGGGCCTGCGCTTCGGGCATGGCCTCATCCACGGTCCAGACCCGTCCGTTCAAAAAAATCAGATCCGCAGCCGCCGTTTTTTGCGCCTGGACACCGGCCGCGATGAAGAGCATTGCCAGGGAGAGGGCCAGATAAAAGCGGCCGCCATGCAACAGCCATTCTTGTACGATCATCACGCCTCCTTGTTCACATGACCGGCGGCGAAAAGCCGCCTTGCTGATTCATCCGGGAAGAGAGCGCATTTCAGCGCAGCAGGGTCATCCTGACCGGCACGGCCAGCCCGGGCTCACAGCGCAGAAAGTAGAGCCCGGTGGCGAGGTCTCCGGCCCAAAAGGGGAATTCATGCCCCCCCGGTTCCAGGGGACCATCGAAAAGCCGCGCCACCTCGCGTCCGAGACGATCAAAGACAACGAGCTGAATGTTGCGCGGCTTGTCATTATAGAAAAAAATGCGCGTCTCCCCGTTGAAAGGATTGGGATAGTTCTGCAGCAGCCTGAACTCCTGCGGCTGCCCCTGCGGGGGTGGAGCGGTTACGCCGCTCTTGACCGGATAGGTGACGCGCAGGTTGTCGAAATAGAGGGTGCCTCGGCAGATTTTGCCCGCCACCCGTTCGCCCTTGAGTTTGATGCCGATGCGGACCAGGGTGATGGGAAAGTGATAGATGCTGCCCGCTGACTCCGGCAGGGGCTGAGCGGTGGCGACCCCGATCGTATTCCAGCTGCCGGCCTCGCGGAGATTGCGCCGCGGAACATAGCGAAAAAGCTCGCCGTTGTCGTCGGCCGCGAAGAGATAGGCCGCATGCACGGTCGAATCGGTGCGGATATCCACAATGATCGAATCAGGCACACCGCCGATGGGCAGCTCGGCCTCGAGATAGAGCCAGTTGTCATAGGCGGGGTTGAAGGTGAACTGGTAGTCGGCTCTGAGCGCGTAATCCCCCTCGGTGACGAAATCGCCGGCGAGGGTGAGGCGGCAGTTGACGGAGTCGAGGTTCTGGCCGTTCAGACTCCACCCCTCCATCTTTTCCATCCCCTCCAGCTGGTGGGTGCCGGAGTAGACCGCGACAGTCACCCGGGCGGTATCAGCCAGGCCGGCGGCACGGATGATGACCAGGGTCTCACCGATCGCCCTGGGAGTGAAATGGCCGTTCTGATCCACCATGCCGATGGCCGGATCGGTCACCTGCCAGGACAGCGAGGGATGAGGATCAAGGCCGTCGCTGTCCAGGCTCTCCACGCTGAACTGGATCGAACCGGCGGTGTCGACCACAGCCGTCGCGGGCAGCAGCGAAAGCTTTTCCAGGGTCTTGACCGCGACAAAGACCGAGTCATGCACTCCCTGATAGTTGAAATGAACATACCCGCTGTCCCGGGCCGTTCCGGCGGTGAAACGCCCCTGCGGTGTGATCGTGCCGAAGCTCCCCGCGACGGAGAGGGTGAAATCGGCCGGGGCGGCGGAGATGATATTGACAAAGGTGTCGAGGGCGGCCATGCGAAAAGCGACCGATTCCCCCTCGAGAATACGCAGGGTATGCGGAACGAGTTCGAGCCGGATCGCCTCCCGCTGCGGCGCTGTGGAGATGACCAGCAGCGCATTGGCGACATAGCGCTCCCAGCCGTCCGAGGGCGAATTGACGACCTGATCGCGGATCACCATCGTGCTCGAGCCTCCGCCGTCGAGGTTGACGGCCTCGTGGCAGCCCTGACTGATCATGAAATCGGCCAGTTCGATGAGATTCATGCCGATGCTGAGGTCCTGCTGGCGGCCGTCCACGACCACCAGCATCAGCCTGGTGCTGTCCTGGTTAAAGCCGACGGCGGTGCGCGGATGACGGTCGGTGGCGAAAGTGGAACTCCCCCCCTCCTCCGCATAGCCGCGGAGGGCATAGTTGGCGCCGTCATGGACGATCTGGGTGAAACCTCCCACCACCTCCTTCACCCGGGCGCGGGTCTGCGGCAGGTGCAGGGCGATGCGAACGGTATCGCCGGGCTGCAGGGCCGTGACAAAGGGGATGGAACGGCCATGACCGGAGAGAACCACCTTGTCGTCGGGGATGGGCATGCCCCCCTTGTAGAGTTCCACCGCCTCGACCCGGCAGGCGACGGTATCGTTCATCATCCAGCCCGAGAGGGGGGTGAGCAGGGCCTCCGCGCCCCAGGCGTTGGTGCGGGTGGAATCGGCGAAAAAACGGTTAAAAAGAACCAGCATATCGGTGCCCCGGCCGGCGTTGACGCGGTCAATGCGGGCGGTCGTATCGCGATGCAGGGCGTAACCCGTAAAGGTATAGCGCTCCAGCAGGGGCCGGTTTTCCGGCGTGAAACCGATGGTCGAGCGGTCGATGGGCATGCAGACCATCTCCCCCCGCTCCACCTGGATGTTGACCGGCTCGCCGGTGTAGGGTGCGGTATTGAAAAAATCGGCGTTGATGGCCGCGACGACGCGGTGCCCCGCGCGCTGGTTGCGTCTGGCCATGCTGGAGGTGGCTTCGCGGGAGCCGGAGGAGACCTGCCAGCGCCGCAGGATCTCATGACCTTTGCAGGATTCGAGAAGAAGATAGGGATTGGTGAGATCGGCCTCGAAGAGGTCGAGGCTCCAGGGGGTTGCGGTATCAACCATCTTGCGATAGCGCATGCCCGGCCCGACATTCTGATCGCTGACGGTGACGAAACCCTTCTGCGCCATCGCGCTCCCGCCGGCAAGCAGGGCGAGAAGTACAAAGAGACTGGTTAGATGAGTGCGGGTCATAGCGAGCTCCACCTTGGCTGAAGTACGGGCGGACATAAAACAAAAAAGGCTGATTCGCCTGAATCAGCCTTGAGATACGCAATTGTCACCGCAGAAAACTATTCAACGATGATGGCGCCTGCGGGGCAATTATCGGCAGCGTCACGGGCGGCCGCTTCCATATCGGCAGAGACCTCTTCGGTGATAGCGACCGCGACATCGTCTTTCATTTCGAAAAGCTCAGGATGGTCGCCAACGCACAGTTCACAGCTCGTGCAGAGATCGGGATCGACTTTAACCTTCATTACTTCCTCCGTATCAAGGGTTATCCTCGTCATTGCATGACATTGCAATGATCGGCATAAATATACGAACTTATCGATAATCATACAAGCTTTTTGTGGAGTGCGCCTTTTTTGCCCGGCGGAGATCACCCGGAAGCCGGACGATATTTTTACTTGTTTCCTATCATAAAAGGTGTAATTTTACTAAAAGCTGAACGGAGAGGGCACCTTGCTGAGGAAAATCCCCGTATGATGAATTATGTCTGGTTCGGACTGGTGGCCATCGCTTTTTTAACAGGCGCATTCACCGGAAACATTGAGGCCGTCACCAAGGGGGCCCTGGATTCGGCAGCCACAGCCGTCAATATCGCCCTGGGTTTGATCGGGATCATGACCATGTGGCTCGGCATCATGAAGCTGGCCGAGGAGGCCGGACTCGTCCGCATCCTCTCGAACATCATCAAACCCGTCAGCAGACGCCTCTTCCCTGAAATCCCCGCAGACCATCCCGCAATCGGCTCAATTCTGCTCAATGTCTCGGCCAACTGGCTTGGGCTCAGCAACGCCGCCACGCCGATGGGCCTCAAGGCGATGGAGCAGCTCCAGTCCCTCAACGACAAAAAAGATACCGCCAGCAACTCGATGATCATGTTCCTGGCGCTGAACACCGGCAGCATCACCCTCATTCCCATGACCGTGATCGCGGTCCGCGCCAGCCTGGGATCGACCAATCCGACCGAGATCATCGGCTCGACCATCTTCGCCTCCACCATGGCGACGATCTTCGGCATCCTCGCCGCCAAGAGTTTCCTCGCCCTCGACTCGGGGTGGAGCCATTTTATAAAAGGCGTGCGTGGGGCCTGGCGCTTTTTTCTCTACGCCGGAGTTTTTCTCGGTGCCATCATTCTGCTGGTTAAAACCGGCCTGATCGCCTCTCTCTTCTCTCTGCTGCCGCCCAACCTTTTTCGCGGCCTGATCACCTTGATCTCCACCTGGGCGATCCCCTCCCTGCTCTTCGTCATTCCGCTCTATGCGTTCATTAAAAAAATCAAGATTTATGAAGTTTTCATCGACGGGGCCAAGGAAGGCTTTAACGTGGCCATCCGTATCATCCCCTTTCTGGTGGCGATTCTGGTGGCCATCGGCATGTTCCGCGCCTCGGGCGCCATGGATGTCTTTGTCTATCTCCTGACCCCCTTGACCAACCTCATCGGCATGCCCGCCGAAGTGCTGCCGGCGGCCCTGATGCGCCCCCTCTCGGGCAGCGGCTCCCTCGGCATCATCACCGAACTGCTTAAAATCCATGGTTCGGAATCGCTGATCGGGCGCATGGCCTCGACCATCTTCGGCTGCTCCGAAACGACCTTTTACGTCGTTGCGGTCTATTACGGATCGGTCCAGATCAAAAATGTGCGCTCCTCGATCTGGGTCGGATTGATCGCCGATCTGGCCGGCATTCTCGGCACGGTTTTTATCTGCCGCTATCTTTTCCTGTAAAAAGTGCTTTACATTTACCCCGCCAGAATGTAACTTGCATTGAGGGAGCCGGGCGGCAAGACGCCCGCTTCCCCTCCCACGAAAGGAGGCCTTTTTATGCCAGTGCAGATGCATTCCATGGGGTGGCTGCCGGACTATCCCGATTTCCGCGACTACACCACCGAGCATGCCACTGTCAACCCGCTGCTAAAAAAAATCGGCCTGACCGGAAACCGCAAAAAAAGCATACCCGAAAGCACGGACCTGCGCGCCTGGTGTTCCGCCATCGAGGACCAGGGCAGTCTGGGCTCCTGCACCTCTCAGGCCGGAGCCAGCATGGTGGAGTATTTCGCCCACCGTTCGATGGACCGCTACACCGATCTCTCCAGGCTCTTCCTCTACAAGGTCACCCGCAACCTGATGCGCCAGAAAGGCGATACCGGCGCTTTCATCCGCACCACCATGGGGGCTCTCGTCCTCTTCGGCATCCCTCCCGAAGTCTATTGGCCCTACAAGGAGAAGGATTTCGACAAGGAACCGCCGGCATTCTGCTACGCCTTTGCCCAGAATTATCAGGCGATCAGCTATTACCGGCTGGATACGGCCGGCCTGAAAAAGAACGAGGTGCTGCAGGCAATCAAAAACAATCTGGCTGGTGGTCTGCCCTCCATGTTCGGATTTTCCGTCTTTAGCTCCATCGGCCAGGCCGGGGAAAGCGGGCAGATCCCCTATCCGGTGCCGGGCGAAAAGATCCTCGGCGGCCACGCTGTCATGGCCGTCGGCTATGACGACCGCATCGAGATCGCCAACACCAATCCCGACGGCCCGACCTGCAAGGGGGCGTTCCTGATCCGCAACTCCTGGGGTCCAAAATGGGGAGTGGAGGGCTACGGCTGGCTGCCCTATGAATATCTCCTCAAGGGACTGGCCATCGACTGGTGGTCGATCATCAAGAATGAGTGGATTGAAACCGGGGAGTTTGAACCCTGAGTGAAGTAAAAAAGCCGTCGGATTGACCGACGGCTTTTTAATTTATCCCGGCGCGAAGAGGCACTCTTCCCATCTTCATCGGGCCGGCTTGACCGGAAAGATTACCTGGTCAACACCATTTTTTTCACGCTCAGCAGGCCTGCGGCCTCGAGCCGGTAGAAATAGAGCCCGCTCGGCAGGCTCATTCCCGCGCTGTCCACAGCCCGGAACTGTACCCGGTGGGCTCCCGCTTCATGCATCCCGTCCGCCAGGGTGGCGATTTTCCGCCCGGCCAGATCACAGACGGTCAGCTTGATCTCGCTCCGCCGCTGCAGTGTGAACGAGATGGTGGTCTCGGGATTGAAAGGGTTCGGATAGTTTGCGAGCAGCTCAAAGTGATCGGCTCGCACCGGCTTCTTCTCCTCCACCTGCAGCCATTTTTCACCCGCCTCGATCAGAATATACTGCACAGATCGCCCGGGAGAGTCGAACCTGATCGATTCCCCGACCGGGCTGGCATAAGCGGGAATCGCCTCCAGCCCCTGGTGCGGTCCCCAGGCCGGCGCCACCGGTTTTTCATCGTTCACCACGACCCCCTGCGGCCACTGCTTGCCATCGGACCCCTTCAAAGAGTAGTAATAAAAACGGTCACCGACGCCCACACCCTTGGGCACGAGTTCGACGACCCGGGCATAGGAAGCCATATTCACGACGACAGCACCAACCTCCCCGGAGGCGAAACGGGTGGCGTAGACCAGCACATCCCGGTCCGCGCCGAGGGTTATGGTTGTCTCCACGGAATGGTCACCTGTGAAATGCCGCAGGTAATAGAGATAAAAATAGTCCGGCCGCGGGTTCCACATCGGTATCGCCGAACTGGCGCCGTTATAAAAAATCCCGTCCGACTCCCAGTTGGCAATCAGCCAGCGCGAAGACATCCCGACGTTGTGTTTGATCATTTCGGAGAGGAGCACCACCGCCTGCATCCCGTTGGCGATGGAGCTTCTCTTCTGATCATCCGCCGCGCTGGCCCATTTGAGATTCCATTCGGTCAGGGCGATCGGCCTGTCCGGGGCCCCGTTGGCAAGAATGTCCTGCTTGATGAAAGAGATATTCTCCACGATCTCGGACCGGGCGATGCTCACCTGCTCCTTCAGTGTCGCACTGGAGTTGCCGAAATAGTTATGGATGACGTAGAAATCAGCGGCGTCACCCGCTGCCCTGAAAAAGCCCGCGTTCCAGCTGCGGTCCGCTGTGTTCCAGCTGCTGGACCCGTCGTAATGGAGTATTTGCCCGCCGATGTAAATGGTTTCGCCCAGTTCGGCGGCCGCGGCGCGCATCGAATCGGCGAAGATCCGGAAATGCCGGCCGTAGAGTTCTCCGCTGATGATCTCAGGCTGGCCGTCCCGGTTCACAGTGGTGTCGATCTGCCAGCCGGCCTCCCACGGTCCGCCGTTCTCGTTGCCGATCTCCCAGAACCTGGTCATGCCGCCGTCCTGGCGCACCCAATCCGCAGCCAGATGGGCGGCCTGCTCGACCGGCTTTTCGCTGGTGCCGTAGCGCGCATAGCCATAGTTGACTGTGATCAGGCCCTGGGAACCGATCTGATCGCGCATATCCAGATAGCGGTCGAAGGTGAGTTTGTAGTAGAGCCCCGATTGGGGATTGAGGGAGATGGGACGGCCGCTGTTGCCGCCGTCGGGTATGGTGCCCGGCAGGTCTTCAGGAGTGCCGTTCCAGAAGTAGATATCAGACCAGCTGCCACCGGGGAAGCGAATAAGGCTGGGCGCAAGTTTCCTGAGATGGCCAACCAGCACGGGGTTATTCTGATCTTCACCAATCCAGACCGCAGTGGCGAGGCCGAACAGATAGGGAGAGATGGTCCCGAGGGGTTCAGCCGCCAGGATTTCGGCGCGCACGACGGGTTCCGCCGTGGTCTTGTCAGCCAATTTAAACGGTGGAAGGGTGGCATTACGGGGTTCATAATCCTGCAGGAAGCAGTTGGCACCCACCTGCCCCGTTACTTTTACTGCGCTGCAAACGGCGAGGATGCAAACGAGCACAATCCGGCCTCTCATGTCGTCACTCCATGGTTAGCGTTAGCCTTGAGACAGATTGCGCTGATCCCGACCCTGCTGCGTACGCCGCAGCACTCAAAAGCAATCCCTGATTGAAAACGATAATATGCCTTGCTACTGAGCATTGGTGATGCCCATGTCCGCCCTGTAAACAGTCCAATCCTGTGCCGGCGCGGCATTGCCGGTGATCAGGTAGAGATAGTTCCCGTTCCCCCAGGCCAGATCCTTGCCGTAGGAGGGCACAATGCCCCCGTAAAAGAGATCGGCGCTGCCGGCGGCCGGATCGATGACCAGGAGGGGATCAGGCGCATCGGTGGCAAGATACAAGGTCCCGTTTGCAGCGACAGCTATCGCCCGCACCGAGCGCGAGGAGAGAGCGGTGCCCGCCGCAGCCAGATCGAAAACCAGCTCCTGCGCGCCCACATTGCCTGCGGAATCGATCGGGTGTTTCCAGATCTTGACCGGGTCCTGGGTGCCGTAGGTCCTGGAGACGACATAGACGAAATCCTTGAATGCGCGGATGGCGGTGATATCATCACCCGCATAGGCGTTTGCATAGGTCACAGAGAGATCCGGATGGACGACGATGAGATCGCTGCGCGTTCCGCCGGTGTAGAAATTTCCATAGCTGTCAAAATCGCCGTACTTGACCACCTTGCCCGTGGGCAGCCGGGTCCATACTGTCACGGCTCCGGTGGTCGTGTTGACCAGGTCGATGGCGCGGTTGTTTTCGGTCAAATAGAGGTGACCGTCGGGCCCGATGGCGGCATCGTAGGCCGTGCGCGTCGCCGTGCCGAGCAGGGTTTTGCTGCCATCCGGGGTCACCTTGCGGATTGTCTTGGAATATTCGACCACATAGAGATTCTCGTCCTTGTCGACAGCGAGAGCGGATAATTCCAGGTTGTCCACAAAGGCGCCATAGTTTTCGAGCACGCGGTCGACCTTGTAGGGACTGTATTTGGCGACGGTGAGCGCATGCCGGGTGGCCACCTTGACCGTGGAGGAATCAGCGTCCAGATTCGGCCGCCGCACCCTGATCATGGTCGAAGTGGCTTCAGTGACCTGCGCCGTGATCGCATCAAAATAGACGACGTTGCTATCCGCTGAAGGTGAAAAATTAGCTCCCTGTATTGTAATAATATTGACGCCAGGGATGGCGACAGCCGGTTCGAGTTGATGGATGACCGGCGCAGCCGGCTTGGCGTACTCCTTGTACCAGACCGGTTCGGCCGCGTCATATTCACAGCCCGCAGCCGCGACCAGCAGGAGCGTCATCAAGAGCATCATTTTTCTTGAAAACAGCAAAGATATCGTCATTGTTGCATTCTCCTTCTTCAGGATGATTTCCGGCCGTCTGCAGGCTCTCCGGCGGTCTTGACTGATCTCCCGCACGGCAAGGCTCCCCTTGTGCACCTCCTGCGGCTTGAGGAAGGCAGACCGGGGTACTCTCGCTTCCTGAACAGATAGTTGCCGCGTGCGCAGCTTCCAGGCAGATCCCGCCCGGTGGTCAGGCAGGATCCGGCCACCCGAGCGAGGTAAAACCAGCCTGCGATCAGGCCGGTCGGGAAGAGCGCGCGCTCTTCCCGACCGCCTGCTTGATCCTCCAGATCCAATAGTGCTGAAACTGAAAATACTTGCCGGGCCCGTGTGAGCCGCTTTACATCATTTCGTCAATGCCATCTTTCTGGTGATCGTCCCTGCGGCTGTCTGCAGCCTGTAAAAATAGAGACCGCTGGGCAAACCGGCACCCGAGAAGAGCTGCGTATGGCTGCCTGCACCCTGAACCCGATCCACCAGAACAGCCACCTCCCTGCCGAGGAGATCATAGACCGCAAGCCGGACCTGGCCGGTGCTCTGCAGGGAATAGGTGATGCGGGTGGCGGGATTGAATGGATTCGGATAGTTCTGAGTCAGCGAGAACTCTTGAGGTCTGACGCCATTCTCCTCTACAGAGGTGATTTCCGACGAGAGATCGGCAAAGCCGGAGGCCAGCCGGATTTCGTCAAAAACAATCAGCCCGCCCGCGGCATCACCGCCGAACTCGATGCCCACCGTGTTGACCGGACCGGGTATCGTCGAGTTGCGCTTCACCGCCGCCGCCATCGTGTCAGGCTCCACCGTCGGGTCGGGATCCACCCACATGAACGTACGGCACGGATCGGCTCCGCCCGAAAGATCGATCCGCACTACCAGCCAGACCGGCCCCGCCGTGATCTCCACATTCGATACATCATCGCCCGAACCACCCGGCCACCCGCTCCCGCAGGTGAAGACCGGCGCATTCGCATCTCGTCCCCCACCCTTGCCGATGGCCATGATCTCGCTCGCATCCGAAAACAGCTTGACCATGAAATAGGCGTTGCCCAACGGCAGCGGCTCCTGAACATCCATCAAATAACTCACCCACAACTGCTTGCCCGCCTCGTTGGCAAATGGCGTGGCCAGAACGCGTTTGTAACGCTGATGATCCGCCCACGCCGCCTTGCGCGAAATCGCCAGATGATTGCCGACATACGGCAGCACCCAGTTCAGGGCATCATAGTTGAAAAGATTGCCGGCAAGCACCGCACGGCCTTCCACACCGTTGTCGGCGGCATCGATCGCCCAACTCCCTGCCCAGCCATCGGCCGCAGCGCCCGCTGCGTTGATCGAATTGGGATAATCAAAAGATTCCTTCATGACCGGATTGGCAGGGGTCTCCGCCGTCAGGTCGGCAAAACCGGAGGCCAGCCGGATTTCGTCAAAAACAATCAGCCCGCCCGCAGTATCACCGCCGAACTCGACACCCACCGTGTTGACCGGACCGGGTATCGTCGAGTTGCGCTTCACCGCCGCCGCCATCGTGTCAGGCTCCACCGTCGGGTCGGGATCCACCCACATGAACGTACGGCACGGATCGGCTCCGCCCGAAAGATCGATCCGCACTACCAGCCAGACCGGCCCCGCCGTGATCTCCACATTCGATACATCATCGCCCGAACCACCCGGCCACCCGCTCCCGCAGGTGAAGACCGGCGCATTCGCATCTCGTCCCCCACCCTTGCCGATGGCCATGATCTCGCTCGCATCCGAAAACAGCTTGACCATGAAATAGGCGTTGCCCAACGGCAGCGGCTCCTGAACATCCATCAAATAACTCACCCACAACTGCTTGCCCGCCTCGTTGGCAAATGGCGTGGCCAGAACGCGTTTGTAACGCTGATGATCCGCCCACGCCGCCTTGCGCGAAATCGCCAGATGATTGCCGACATACGGCAGCACCCAGTTCAGGGCATCATAGTTGAAAAGATTGCCGGCAAGCACCGCACGGCCTTCCACACCGTTGTCGGCGGCATCGATCGCCCAGCTCCCCGCCCAGCCATCGGCCGCAGCGCCCAGTTTGTCGATGGTGACGGGATGATCGAACGACTCCCTCACCACGGTCTGTGACAGCGCAAGCGCAGAAAACAGGAGCACGAACAAGAGGCTGATAACAGCTTTTCTAAGTTCCATGATTCATCTCCTTGCTGAAAGTTGTCAAAAAAGTGACAGGATACTTGATCGCAAGACAGGACTGCAATCACCCTCCCTTCTGAGTTAAAATTGCCGGTTAACACCAGCTGCGGCGAGGTCACTCGCTCCGGAGGCGCAGTTCAGCCGGTTCGAGTCCTTCCGATCGGGCCGTCAAGATCACTTCTCCTGCCTCAGCGCGGGACTGGATCACACACAGGCACTTGCCGTTGAAAGCCCTGCGATAGTCCGCCTTGAAGGACTCCATGCTGATCTGGTGGCCGTTGTCGACCCCGGCGATAAAGCCGGGGCCCTGAAGCGAGAATAGCACCAGATGGTCCGCCCGCGGGACCAGCACCCCGTTCTGGTCGACGATATCCACGGTCACAAAGGAGAGATCGCGGCCGTCAGCCTTGATCCGCTCCCGGTCGGCCGTGAGCACGATCCCGGCCGGGGCGCCGGCGGTCTGCACGCACTTTGCCAGCGCCGGCTGACCAGCCTTGTAGGCCACCGCCCTGAGCTCGCCCGGAGCATAGGGTACCCGCCAGACCAGCTGGAAGGTATCAGCCGTCTTGGTCTTGCGGCCAAGGGATTGGCCGTTCAGGAACAGCTCCACCTCCTCCTGATTGGTGTAGGCCCAGACGTCGATCTCCCGGCCCGGCTGCCAGTTCCAGTGGGGGAAGAGGTGCAGCATCGGCTTGTCCGTCCACTCGGCCTGGTAGAAGTAATAGCCATCCTTGGGAAACCCGGCCAGATCGATGAGGCCGAAATAGGAGCTGCGCGCCGGCCAGGTATAGGGAGTCGGTTCGCCGAGATAGTCGAATCCGGTCCAGATGAACATGCCGGAGATGTGCGGATGGTCGCGCACAATCCGCCAGGTGTCCGCATGGGTCGACCCCCAGCCGGTCCGGCAGTTGTCATAGGCGGAACAGGTATAGTCAGCATTCATCGGCAGGGGTTCGTCCCATTTAATCGGCCAGGCCCGCACCGAGTCGGAGGGCATGTCGTAGGCGCCGCGGGTGGCCAGGGCCGAATTGGTCTCACTGGCGACGAGGATCTCGCCGGGATACTTTTCCAGAAAGGTGACAAGATCTTTCTCATGGTAGTTCTGCCCGATGACGTCCAGAGCGCCTGAATGCTCGATGCGGTTCCACGGGGAAGGATCGTTGCAGGCCGATGTGACCGGCCGTGTGGGGTCGAGGGCGCGCACAATTCCGGCCAGATCGTTCGCCATCGCAGTCCCGCTGTCGTCCCACTGCTCGAGGATTTCGTTGCCGATGCTCCAGAGGATGACGCTCGGATGGTTACGGTCGCGCAGGATCAGATCCTCGAGATCGCGCTGGTGCCACTCATCCCAGTCAAGGTGATAGTCGAAGGGAGTCTTGGCGATCTTCCACATGTCGAACGCCTCATCCATCACCAGAAATCCCATGCGGTCGCAGAGGTCGAGCAGCTCAGGGGCCGGCGGATTGTGCGAGGTGCGGATGGCGTTGCACCCCATCGCCTTGAGCATCTCCAGCTGCCGTTCAAGGGCGCGCTCGTTGACCGCCGCACCGAGACAGCCGAGGTCATGGTGGTTGCAGACCCCGCGCAGCTTCATCTGGACGCCGTTGAGAGCAAAGCCCTTTTCGCGGTCGAAAGTGAAGGTGCGGATACCGAAAGTGGTCTCATAGGCATCTTCCACCCTGCCATCCGATTTGACCAGGGTCACAGCGCGATAGAGGGCCGGCCTGTCGACCGCCCAGAGCTGCGGCTGCGTCACGCTCACCCGCTGTTCAAACCGGCCCAGGTCTCCCGCCGCCACCTCCGCCTCGCTGCTCGCAGAGGCCACTTTGCCCCCGCCGGGAGCATAAATAACGGTCTCCACCCTCACCCGCTGCGGAGCCGCCGCCGCATTGCAGACCCTGATCTGCAGGGCGACCGCGGCTTCTTGCGCCGAAACCTCCGGGGTGGTGATAAAAATGCCCCAGTGATCGACATGCACCTTGCCGGTGAGAGTGAGCCAGACGTTGCGGTAGATCCCGGATCCCGAATACCAGCGCGAGTTGGGCTGCTGCGCGTTGTCGACGCGGACGGCGAGCACGTTGGTCTCGGAGCCATAGTGCACATAGGGCGTCAGTTCGTAACGGAAGGAGCTGTAGCCGTAGGGCCGCAGGCCGAGGGAGCGGCCGTTGATCCAGACTTCGCTGTTGCGGTAGACCCCGTCAAAATCGATGAATATGGCCTTGCCGGAATCGGCCGCCGTCAGAGCGAACTCTTTGCGGTACCAGCCGATGCCGCCGGGGAGGGCGCCCCCGCCGGGCGTGGCCGGATGCTCGCTGCTGAACGAGCCTTCGATACTCCAGTCGTGCGGCAGATCGAGCACGCGCCATTGCACATCGTCAAAGCCGGGCTCCTGCGCTCCGGGCAGGTCCCCGAGGTGGAATTTCCAGCCCCGTGTGAAGCGTTCGACCCGGCGCGCTTGCTCAACCGGCGCCGCGCAGCGGCTGGCCAGACCGGTTACAGCCAGCATCGCGAAAGTCAGGACGGCAATGGTCTTGCACTCTCTTCTCATGGCTCTCCTGATGGTTATTTCATGGTCAGCGTCACGGCATCGCCGGAGTAGCGCACGGTGGCATCCGGGCCGGCGCTGAAATCGAGCGGGGCTGGTTTGTCCTTGCTCACCCAGACGATCTCGAAGGTGCGCTCGCTGAGCATGCCCGGAAAAGTGCCCTTGCGCGCGCCCAGGGTCAGCCTGCCGCTCTTCTGCGACCAGGTGAACGGTATGAGCGCATGATGTCCGTCTTCATAATTATAGTTGGTCCCCTCGTCCTCATAGAGGCTGAATTCGCCGTCGCTGCCGGTATAGACGTAGAGGCGGATGGGATCAGCCTGTTTTTCGGCTGTGTACTGCAGCTCAGGTCCGAAGGGGATGATCGAGCCGGCGCGGGCGTAGAGGGGAATCTCCGCCAGCGGAGCCTCGGCGATGATGCGGCTGCCGCCCGCCACATAGCGTCCCGACTTGAGTTCGTACCAGCCGCCGGCCGGCAGATAGAGGGCGCGCGCGCGGGCTTTGTAGGCAGTGACCGGATTGACCAGCAGCGCAGGTCCAAACATATATTGGTCACCGATCGAACGCACGCGCGGATCGCCGGGAAAGTCCATGACCAGGGCGCGCATGAAAGTGTAATCCTCAAAAGTCACCTTCGCGGCCAGGGAGTAGATGTAGGGCAGGAGGCGGTAGCGCAGCCGGTCGTATGCGAGCATCGCCTGATAGGCGGGATGCTCCGCCGGAGCGATGTTCCACATCTCCCGATAGGGGAACTCGCCGTGCACCCTCAGCAGGGGCACAAAAGCGCCGAACTGGAACCAGCGCGTATTCAACTCCCGCCACTCCTCGAGGTCCTCTGGCTTGACATTGCGCTCAAAACGCGGCTCGACCGAAAAGCCGCCGATATCCATGGTCCACCAGGGCACCCCGGAGAGATTGAAATTAAGGCCGGCAGAAATCTGGGCCTTGAGATCGAACCAGCGCGTGACGATGTCGCCACTCCAGGTGGCTGTGGCGTAGCGCTGCTGGCCCGCAAAGACCGACCGGGTGAGGATGAAGACCCGCTGGCCGGGATTGGTCTTGCGCTGGTTTTCATAGATGCCCCCGGAATGGACCAGGGTATAGCTGTTGAGGTAGCGGGCCGAGGTGCCCAGCCCGGTCGGGCCGATGCGCCGCCGCGTCTCCTCCAGCGAGAGGTTGCTGTGAATATCGGGCTCGGTCGCATCCAGCCACCAGGCGTCAAATCCCTTGCTGAAGAGGTGCTCGTTGATCTGGTCCCAGTAGAGCTTGCGCGCCTCGTGGCGGTAGGGATCGTAGAAGGAGCAGGTATACCCCGGGCCGACCCAGTCGCGCTCCTTGAGGAGCACATTGCGGGGATAGAGCCATCCCCGTGCATCGAACTCGTTGTAATGGCCGGTGCCGACGTAGAACTTGGGCCAGACTGAAATCATGATGCGGGCATTGAGATCGTTGTGAAGCTGGTCAACCATCCCTTTGGCATCCGGGAAGCGGCTCTTGTCGAACTCATGGCTTCCCCACTGGTCCTCCTCCCAGTAAAACCAGTCAAGGACGATATTGTCGAAGGGGATCCTGCGTGCGCGGAACTCCTTGACCACCGACAGAATCTCCTCCTGCGAGGTGTAGCGCTGGCGGCTCTGCCACAGTCCCAGACTCCATTTGGGCATGAGGGGCGCCCGGCCGGTGAGGATGCGGTAGCCGCGGATCACCTCATCGAGGTTTTGACCATGGATGAAATAATAGTCGATCTGATCGCCCACCTGCGACCAGAGGGAGAGGGTATTGGGCGGTGTTTTCCGGTCCGGGGGCAGATATTTCAGCCCGATGTACCCGCCCATATGAATCCACTCAATGAGGATCTCATGGCGACTGCCCTTCTGCATGGTCAGCCGCGGCAGGGTCGTCCAGGGCAGCCAGTTCTGCCGGTAGTTATCGGCCACCAGTTTGCCGTCCAACCACATTCTGGTATAGCCGGAGGCGTAGAGGCGGAACTTGAACTCCCCGCTCTCCGGGGCCTCGATCCAGCCGCTGTAGCGCACACTGGCGACATTTTCCTTAAAGCCGTCGGGAAAGGGATCGTTGACATCGATGAACTCATGTTCGATGCGCGGTTCCATACGCGCAGTGTAAAGATCCTGAAAATCGGCGTTCCTGAAATATTCGGCGGTAAGCCCCCCCGCCGCGCCGTTCTTGTCATAGAGCTTCAGGTCTGAAAGCGAGAGATAATCGCGGCAGTCACCGAAGCGGGTCTGGGAGTTGTTGTCCCAAAGCAGGCCGTAGTTTCGGCTCGAGACCAGGAAGGGGTTGACGTCGACGATGTTGAGCTGGAAGAGATCGACATCATGGCCCTTGTAGTTCATGACATCGTTCTGATGCTCGCCGAGCCCGTAAAAGGCCTCATCCGCAGGCGAATGGAAAAGCTGCTGGAGGTGCCAGGTCTCCTCCTCCATCACCGTGGCGGGGGTGAGCACGCGGCCGCCGTCAGAACGCTCGGCGAGGATGAGCCGGCCTGCGGGTGTGTAGAAGGAAACCGCTCCGCTCCGCCTGGCCACACGGACCTTGAGTTTGGCGGTGGTGATCTCGAAATAGCGGCCCCGCTCCTTCACGCTCCAGACCGGGGCCGGTCCGGCGAGGGGCACTCTCATCAGGCTCGGGCGCGCAGAAAAGGTGTCCGCCGGGGAGGCGACAACGCGGATGAGTTCATCTCCGCAGACCTCGATCTTGAGCAAAGAGATTCCGTTCGCCGTGCTTTTGTCGAGCCTGAGCAGGATGCCCTCCTCGAGTTTTTCGAACCCGGAGAGAGCAGAGGCCAAAGCCAGCACGATCCCGGCCAGGAGCAGCAGCGGCGGCCGTAAAAAATTCATAATATGATCCTTTCATCAGAAAGCGGTGACCCGGCTCTTGTAACAGGCCGGCGCCGATAAAGCCCGGCAGGGGGCGCTGTCACGGGCTGACTGCCTTTGTGATCCGGCTGTGGTCCAGCACCAGCCTCAGGATCCGCCCTGCCGTCCGGGCGTCGTTCTCCACCCAGCAGCCCGATCGTTAATAGGTGAATCGTGCCGTGAAGCGCTGCACGTTGTCAAAGACCCCGAAGGGTGTATAGGCGTAATCGATGGCCAGGCCGAAGCGGGTGATGCCGAAGCCGAAGGAGAGGCCGTGCTCGGACTGGTTCGAGGCATAGCCGGTTCGCAGCATGAACATATTTTTAAAAGCGTATTCTCCGCCGAGGCTGATATATTCCGGATAGGAGCGCGGATGCACCGCATCGAGGGCGACCTTGAAGGCGTGCTCTTCGGCCGGAATCGACGGGATCAGATCGAAAAGGTTCATCGAGATGCCCATCTTGAAGATGAGGGGGAGCTGAAAGCTCTCCATCTCGTACTCGATCTCCTGGGAGAAATTGCGCACCGACATGCCGAAGGCAAGGCTCTTGACGCCCGTCTGGAAGATGGTGCCAAAATCGACGGTCCAGGCCGAAAGGGTGTTGCGCTTGGAAGCGAATCCCGAGGCGGCGGCCGGGACGGCGACGACGCTGTGGCCGAGGGACTGCGCAGCCAGGCGCACCTGCCCGCCCACGCTGAAGCGGTCGGTCAGCGCCTTGGCATAGCCCACACCGAAAGCGAGGGCGTTGGGGCTGAAGGTGCCCGTATCGACATACTCGCCGGAATTGCGCCAGACCATGGTGCCGAGGAATTCGCCGTAATCGACCCACATGGCGCTGAGCCCGAAAACCCCATAGGCGCCGCGCTTTGGATTGTAGCAGAGGCTGACGGCGCTGTGGTTGATATCGGCGATCCAGGTGTTGTAGCTGAAGGCGAGATTGAGGCGCTCCTCCATCCGCGCCATGCCGGCGGGATTGTAAAAGAGCGAGCTGGCCCCTCCCTCCATGGTCGTAAAGGCTTCGCCCATGGCTGAGGCGCGGGCGTCCGCCCCGACCTTGAGGAACTCGAAGCCGGTTTGGGCCAGTTTCTCCTGCGCAGAGCCGGCCTGGACCATGACAAACAGGAGGGCAATCATCCCGGCTGTATATTTATAAAGTGACATGCCTAACCTCCGTGAGGTGATGATCTTCAACTTGCCGCTATTCCGGCAAAATGACCACTTTGAACGACCTCAGATCCACCGGTGACGAAACGATAAAGCGGACCAGATAAGTGCCGCCGGTTCCGTCATAGCGGCAGCGGGTGCGCAGGCGGGGCAGCACATAGCGGTGACCGGTATCCTCGAATTCGAGATCTTCGATGCAGCCGCTGACCGCCTCGATCGGAAAGGTGTCGAAGCGGGCCGGAAACAAGCCGTCCTCGCCGATCAGGGTCACTTCAACATAATCATCGACATTGGCCTCGGTGAAGGCCCAGGAGATATAAAAGGTCATCGATGCTGCATCAGAACCGTTGACCAGCACAGCAAAGGAGGTATCCGCATTGGTGCTGTCCAGCCCGGCCGGCGGGGTCACCAGCATCAGGGTGTCGCGTTCAAGCCGTGCGATCTCCGCCAGCCTGGTGGCGAAGATCTGCTTGACCGTCGCGGGATCGGTCTCCTGCGCACCGGCGCCGGCAAGATCGGAGAGCAGGGATGGCACCACCGGCAGAAATGCCACCGAATCGGTGTCCGCGCCGATCATCGCACAAGCCTTGCTGTCCATTTCCGTGATCGTTGTGGTCTCCTCATTATAATCGCTGGGCAGCATTTTGTCGCAGCCAGCCAGGCCGAGCAGCAGCGGGATGAGGAGGAGGGCATGGAGCGCTGGGTTTCTGAAATGAAATCTCATAATCTTCTCCCGGTTTTAGGGGGCCACCCGCACTGCTCAGCGGATGACCACAAACTTGCGGATGATATGATCGCCCTTGGCGAAGAGTTTTTCTCCGGTACCCTCATCGAAAACATCGCGGGTCACCTCGAAATAGGCGAGATAGACCCCGCTGACGACGATCTGGCCGTATTTGGTCTGCGAGTCCCAGAGTTCATCCCCGCTGCCGTCGTTGTGGTCGACTGACCAGATCATATCCCCGCTCTCGGTGAAGATCTTGATCTCGCAGTAGGGCGGCAGCCCGTAAAAGGCGAGGCGATCGTACTGGTTCTCCTCGCCGAACTGCAGTGCGCGCCCGCTGATGTTGTAGGGATTGGGAACGACGCGGATCTGCTCCAGATTGCTGCCCGAAGGGCGGCGCAGCTGGGCCGGGACGCTGGTGAGGGTGAGGAATTTGCTGCTGTGGAGCGGAACGCCGGGATGAAGCTCGTTTTTGGAACCGTCATCCTTGGACTGGATGTAATAGTAATAGTCGAAGCCGCGCCGGGCGGTCAGATCGTCAAAGCTGTTGGCCGTGTAGGAGGCGTCGCATTCAAAGATTTTGGTGTAGACGGTCTCGTAGGTCTTGACGCTTCCTTCCGAGCGGTAGATCACATAGCCGTTGAAGCCGGGGTGGCTGGCCGCGTTGCCTGCCCAGGTGAGGCGGATGCGGTCACCGCCGGAGCTGACGACGAACTCTTCGGGAGCAGGCGGGGCGGGCGGCATCTTGTAACCGCTCTGGTAGTTTGCGACGGCGCTGCGCAGCACCTGCAGGATCGAATCCTCGCCGGTCTCGCACCAGGCGCGGGTGTACTGGCCCCGTGTCGAAGCGGTCCCGCCGCCCGGCAGATCGAGCGTCGGCGTTCCCGATCCGGAGTAGTAGGCGTACCACTTGGCCCCCACCTCGCGCGCCTTGGGCCAGCTGATGCCGTTGACACCCTCGGCATATACGATGCGGATACTGTCGCCGGGCGCGAGGGTGTAGGGTCCGAAACCCTGGCCCTGGGCCCCGGCGCCGCTGGTCCCGTTGTTGCGATAATCAGAGGTGGTGACGTAATTGTCCACGTAAGCATCCCCCACCGCCTCTTCGAAGGTCTGGCTGAGATGGCCTTCCGT
The DNA here is from genome assembly GCA_035388125.1 of bacterium. Taxonomy (GTDB): domain Bacteria; phylum Zhuqueibacterota; class Zhuqueibacteria; order Residuimicrobiales; family Residuimicrobiaceae; genus JAKPUX01. Next base: position 24,954 of record DAOOPF010000018.1, read on the forward strand.
CATGATGTTGTAGCGCGGCTGCATGAAGAGTTCGTCGAACTGGCTGACCGCAGTTTCCATCAGGGTGCCATCGGCGCCGGTGAAGGCGGTGGTGCGCGGCTGACTCATATCGTTGGACCAATCCGAGGGAGAAGTGGAGGCGTCAAGGATGACCACGCCGGTGTACCGCGCTGAGCCGAGCAGGCCGTCCTTCTGGTCGTTGGGGCAGCCCCAGTCGTCCTCGTAGGCCACGGGCCGTTCATGATGCGGCCCGTACCAGGAGATGAAGCCGCGCAGGTCGGAGCCGGTGGCCGGACGAAAATCGCGGTAGAGGGTCGAGGCCCCCCACTCGGAGCTGAAGGCGCCCCAGGTCGATCCCCAGCCGCTGGAAGTGACGCCGGCAAAGGCATACCGCCAGGTGAAATAGACGTAGAAATTGGCGAGGGTCTGCTCATGGACCTCTCCGGTCTTGCTGTAGATGCCGGTGTTTTTCAGGACATACTCGTGAATGAAATAGTCGTCGTGGTTGTCCTGCACAAATCCAAGCACCTTGCGATGGACCGATACCCCCATCGAGGTATTGAACGTCGACTCAACCATGCGGTCACAGGGGAGATTGGCATCCACTTCATCCAGAACATCGTAGAGAGTGTTGGCGGTGCCGACGGTGTTGTCGACCAGGACTGTGGGATGACGGAACCGGCCCACCAGTTTGAGACTGGTCGGAAAGATCATCGTCGGCTGATTCTCTGGATAGCGCGGCCCCGCTCCAACAACCTTGACGCTCTTGGTCTTCTTTTCGATCGGATCGTAAAAGTCGGTCGCTCCGAGCCACAGGCCCTTGAACCGGGTGGTGTGCTGGTTGTCGCCGTAGAGCGTCGGCCAGGTCAGAAAGTTGAGATCCTGTTCAGGTTCAGCACCGTCATCGCGGAAATAGCCCTGGACTTCCCCGATGCGAATCCAGCGCTGTTCCTGGCCGGCCGCGGTGGTCAGCAGGGCGGCGGCCAGAATCAGGGTCAGGGTAATGATCGGGATTCTGCTTTTCGATTCAGATATTTGCATGAGCATCCTCATCAGGGTTGGGATCAGTTCAAATCGAAAGAGAGCCGCAAGCCAAAGTTCCAGCCGCGCGGATTGAGGAACGAAAAGGTGGAGGGTTCGGGATTGTCGATGTAGGCCTTGGTCCTGTTGATCTCTTCGATGCGGGAGCTGGCGACCTCTCCCCAGCCATCGGGGCTGTACTGCCAGTAGCGGCCGCTTGAGCCTTCGTAATAGATGGCCCTGCTGCTGGCGGAGGCCTGGCTGCGATCGACAATATAGCGGTATTCCATCGGCTGCCATTCCACCTCCGGATCGCGATACTCGCCGAACTTGTCGTCGCCGGGGATGGCATCATAGGCCTCACTCCGGGGCAGATGGAGGGAGAGGCGATAGCTCTGGCTGCCGGTATCGCGCAGGTCAAGACGGTTGAAGATGTTGCCCATATCGAAGAGGGCCTGGATTCTGAACTTGTTGATAGAGAAGGTCTTGCTGGCACGCAGCGTGCCGCCGTAATAGTCGATATACTGGACGTTGTAATAGATGCCCTTGGCCCCCTTGGGATTGTAGGTGGTCCATCCCCCCTGGCTCCAGTTGAGGATCAAGCTGAGCGACAGGTCGCCGAGAACGGGATGACCGAGCAGCGTCGGGCCGAAATCGCGCGGCACTGAGAAATTGAGATTGGCCCTGGCAAAAGGCGAAGGCAGGGGCCTTTCCTGATAGACATTCTCGGTATCCTCGTCGTAGGTCTTTTGTTCCGAAGGATCCTCAAAGCGCTCGGTGGAGCCGAAATGACCGCTGCTGGCGGCCTGGTAGGTGTAGTTGAGAAAACCCGTGAGCCAGGTGCCGGCGGATTTACGCAGGGTCGCTTCAAAGCCGCGTACATCCTCATAGCCGGTGCTGGTGGTCAGGTAGTAATCCTCGTTGTTGATCGAATGATAATAGGTGGTGTTCTGCTGGTCCGAGATATCGCGGTAAAAAGCCGAGAGCTGCATTAAATAGTTATCGAAGAGGATGTGATCGTACCCCAGCTCGTAGGCGATGGTCCTGGCGAGGGTCAGATTGGGATCGCCGATCCGCTGCAGTTCCGAGCTCGCATTGCGGTCGAGGCGGAAGAGCGTCTCGTACTGCGGCATCTCCTTGAAGTGGCCATAGTTAAAGTAGAGTTTGGAGTGGTCGGTGATGGGATGGGAGATGCCCAGGCGCGGGCTCAGCTGCCACTGGCCGCTCGAGGGTTTGGTCTCGAACTCGCGATCCGCCGCATATTTCTTCGAGATAAAATAGGCATCATAGGGCGAGAAGGCCCACCAGTCGGTGCGGGAATGGGAATAGTCGAGGCGCAGTCCGGCATTAAGGGTAAAGCCCTTGGTTTCGAGCTTGTCCTGCAGATAGATAGCGGCACGCACCGGAAAGTTACGCATCTGCACCCGGTTGGCATAGCTCTTGCCCTGGGTCTGCATCTGGATGAAGCCGTAATCGAGATCAAGGTCGTTATAAACGAACTCGGCGCCCGCCTTGACCAGATTGTAAAAGTTGGCCTGGGTGGTGAGATCCGCCTTGAAGGTGGTTGCGCTCGACACCGAGGCATCACGGGCGAGGGCGGCCGCGAGCCCGGGACCGAGGATCAGCCCATCAGTGGTCGCGGGCGCATAGCCAAAGGGGTTTTCATCGCGGTAGTAGCCATCGACGATCTCGTAGAGGGTGCCGGTATTGCGTGCGCCGGTTGGCCGGGTGTCGTAGCGGCGTCCCAGGTGCTCCAGCGAGACTTCATAAAAGGTCCTGGGTGACAGGGTGTGGGTCAGCCGGGCCGAAAGCGAGGTATGGGAGATGTCCGTCAGACAATAGGCCCAATCGCTGAACATGTCAAACATGCTGGACCAGGCGGTGCCGATAATATCGCTGGGCCAGCGGGGGTAATAGCCGGCGCTCCAGTTGTGGGCGATGGTGGCGGCATTACCGGTCACAGCCGAGAAACGGATTTTCATGTTGTCAGAGAGGTTTGAGGTCAGCCGACCGGTCCAGTCCCAGTCGGCGTAATCGGGGCGGGTCAGCGGCCAGACCAGCACGTCGCGCTGGCGGCGGTAGGAGGTGAAAAAGCGCAGGTCGCCCAGCTTTTCGGAGATGAAGGGGACCGGTCCGCCGAAACCGCCGTCGATCTCGTAGTCGGCCAGGTTGTTATTCTGGCGCTTGCGGGTTTCGTACATGAAGACGCGCTGGGCGGCCTCCGGGGTCAGATCGTCATCGGGATTGTTATTGGTGAGGAGCTGGCGGGAGATCTCGTTCCAGCCCACAAAGGCGGGGTAATGATCACGGGTATAGACGTCCCACGCGCCATTGGTCGTGCCGGTCCAGCAGACCGCATCATCGAGATAGGGCCGCATATAATACGAATTGATATCATGAACGTCTGGCAGATTGTCTCCGAGCCAGTATTTGCGATGGGGCGGGCTGCTCTTGACTGTGATGGTGCCCATATAATTCTTGCGGCTGCCCTCCTCGGTGACGACGTTGACGATGCCGGACTGCACATTGCCATACTCGGCGGTGAAACCGCCGCGTTCAACGTTGACCTCCTTGACCGCGCTGAGAGCGACACGGTAGATCGGCTGATTGTTGCGCGGATCGCGCATGGTGACGCCATCGAGCATAAAGAGGGCCTCTTCGCTGTCGCCGCCGCGGATACGCAGCCCCCCCTGCACGCCAGCCTGAAGTCCAACCACGCTCTCCACGCTGCTGACGGGCAGCTCCTGCACCTCTTCACTGGTCACCGAAACCACACTGGTCGCCACATCGGTCTTGATGACGGTGCGCTCGGCGACGACAGTGACTTCACCGCCCTCGATCTGCTCCTGACTCATCCTGAAATCGGTGTGCGCGGTCTGATCGATGCGCACACGGACATCGCTCATCGTCATTTTCGCATAGCCGACCAGGGAGATGCGGACATCGTAGGCGCCGGGCGGAACGTATAGTATGGTATAATGCCCGTTCAGATCCGATATGGCGCCCAGGGTCGTGCCCGCCACGACGATGTTGGCGCCCGGCAAGGGCTCACCGGTCGACTTGTCGGTGATGGTCCCGGCGATCTTGCCGGTGGTGCCGGACCACAGAGGTGCGATGAGGATAAGGGCCAGCAACAGAGAGAACAGAAGGCTCTTTTCAAGCTGCTTCATAATGGCTCTTCCCTATAATGGATGAGGATATGGAGAGAGATTGGGATTTGTGTAATGCTGGTCAGTCAGTGGTTAAGTAATAACAGGGTCAGGCCCCCGTTTGAATTCAATATACAAACACTGGAATAAAAATGCATTAAAAATGTTGAAATCAACGCTGCAGGTTTTTGGAGGAGAGATCGCGGCTGTGCCGGCAGCCGGACGAGTTTTCGTCCGGAAAATCGCTGGCCGCACTGGCGCTTTGTCGAGGAGGTATGAGAGCAGTAGGGGCGGCCTCCCGGCCGCCCCGATAAAAAAAGGAAGATCAGAAACGGGTTTGCAGGGAGCAGAGAAAACGGGGCTGGATGAAGCCATCGCCGAACTGCAGGTTCCACTCCACCCTGCCGGCCTGGCTGCTGTTGTAGCGGTTGACGCTCCAGACTGCGTCGATGGCGCTGATGAGATGGTTCGCCAGTATAGCGCCGAGGACAAAGGTGCTGCGGTTGCGCGCCTTGTCCGAGGAGATGCGCAGCTGGTCAAACCGGTCCCTGTTCGCAGCGGAATCCCACTGCCAGTGCCACTTGTCCACATCGCGATAATAGTCGTTGAGGTTGCGCTGGCGCAGTTTGGCCTCGTTGTACTGGTGGATCGTGTCAAAGTTGCCGATATTGGCATAATAGGTATCGCTTTTATCTGCGGGGTCCACCCCGGCGTGCCGGGCGGCGTAACTCTCCATTTCATCATGCCGCCACTCCGACCAGGTGATGAAACCGGCATAACCGAGCCAGAGGCTGATTTCAGTGCCGAAAAAGAGCCGGGCCTTGCTGCCGGCGCCGGCATACTGCTCCCCGAGACCGGGTAAAAGAAAAGAGAGCATCAGGGCCTTGCCCCGCGATTTTTCCGCCAGGGCGGCCGTGGTCTGCGGGGCGTCATCCTCCCCCATGATAACCGGAATCGGGGAAGAGAAAAAACGGGCGGGCTCCAGCCCGGGTTCGGCCGCGGCCGCGGTACCAAGGAGGAGCATCGAGATCAAAAAGGAGACCAGTGCGCTTTTCATTATCTCTACCAATCCACACGAAGGGTTAATGCCGAGTAGGGCTGCAGATCAAGGCGGCGCGGCTCGACCAGAAGCCGGGCTTCAGCGATGTTCCGGTTGTGCCGGCTGACCGTCCAGACGGCATCCAGGGCGCTGGCGAGATGGTTGATCATAACCAGGGTGAGGCTGCCCGTCGCCCGTTTAAAGGCGGTGTTGCTGGCATTGCGCCGGCCCTCGTAATAGAGACGCTTCTCCGAGCGCTCCTGCTCCTTGAGATAGATGATCTTATCCGTGGGGCGCGGGGTGTCATTGTAGACGTCAATCCAGCCGTAATTGAACTGATTATATTTGCCGATCATCTCATAATACTGCTGGTCTTTCTCCAGATGCAGTCCATGGCTGAAATTGGCATGTTCCCATTCGCGCAGGGCATCGCGGTCGTCCACCGAGAGGCCTGCCATCGATGAGATGGCGTTCCAGTACTGATCCTCGCTCCAGTTGAGATTGGCATAGGCCTCGAACTCGTCCTCGATGCGTTTGCCGTCACCGGTAAAGTCGGAGTAGAGGTACCAGCCCGCCGCCTCGACGGCGATAAAGCCGAGGGCCTTGAGGTAGCTGCCGGCGTAGAGCTGGCCGGCGCCGGGGAGCACGGCGGAGAAGATCAGCGCCTTGCCCCCGTTTTTAGCGTCGATCGCGTACCCGCTGCTCTCGACGGCCTCATCGGCCGTATCCTGCAGGGCGAACTGCATGCGCGGAGCAGCGATCATGAACTCCCGCCAGTCCGTCGCACCGGCGGCCGCGGTCAAAGCGAGCGAAACCATCAATACCGTCTCTCTAATCATACCCTTCTCCCGTGGTAAATCATCCGGTCAGGCCGGACAGAGGCTGCTGCCTCCCCGGCCTCGATCAATCCATAAAATCGAAGAGCGCCATCAGATAATAACGCCACTCCCGGCCATAGCTTTGACCGCCGTTTTCCACCATGTCAAGGCCGTAGGCCGCCTCGAACGAAAGCGCGGTCGGAAAACCGTAAAAGGAAAAGCCGTTCAGGCGCAGCGAGGCGCCGGCCGCCTTCTTGAAGGCGCTGAAATCGACCTTGTCCTCGTTGAATGCGTTGCCGTAATCGAAAAAAGCGCCCAGGTAGAGATTGCCGCCGTTGAGGTGCAGGAACTGCTTCTGTACTCCCGTTATCAGGGGCAGGCGATAGGCGAAGCGGCCGAGGAGCATTTTGCGGCCTTCAATGCTGTAGTAGGGATAGCCGCGCAAACCGGGCAGGCCGCCGGCGAAGAAATTGAAAAAACTGTCCACCGGGCGGTCAATCCATCCCGCATGGATGTTGGCCGAGAGGCCGTGGCGGCGCGCCCAGGGAGCGGCCAGATACTCATGCCAGTTCAACTCCAGGCGATGGTAGTTATAGCGGGCGTAGACTTCCTGCAAGGTGCCATAGCTGTTGTCGGTGGCGAAATCCTCGAAGAAGCGGTTGCGTTCATAGGAGTAGCGCAGCTCGGCTTTGCGCCCGGCGCGCGGATTGATGTCGGAGGTGACGCCGGGGGCCACCGCGTTGAGATTCCAGGTGGCGATGAACTGGTTGCCGACATAATAGGTGTTGGCTGGCGAAACCCAGTCGATCCCCTTGAAGAAAAAGTCCCCGATCTTGCTGGTATAGCGGCTGTGGACAAAGGCACCGCGCATGGTCAGCCCCTCGGCGAGGTTGATGCGCGCGCCAAGGTCCGCTTCAAGGATGTTGAAACGGATGTCGGCGTTGACCTTCTCCGGATAGTCCTCAATCACATCGATCTCGCGCTCGATATGGCGGGAAAAGGAGTAGAGTTCGAGAAAGAGGGTCGGTTTGAAGCGGCGCATTTCGACGATGGCGAAGGCGTCGAGATCCATCTGCGGATTGAGGGTGGCGCCGCCGAAAAGGGAGTAGCGCTCAAGTATATCGCTGGCGTAAAAATAACTGCCGAGCTTGAGGGTTTTGTAGTCGATCATGGCCCGGGGCAGGAAGGTGATCTGGCCGTAGGTCATCTCGTAGGGCTCGGTTTTGATTTCGGGCAGTCGGGTGTCGTCATGATCGCGCAGGGCGATGAGCTCCGGCGGGGTCACGGGCTCGGTCAGCCCCAGCCGTTCGGCGTTGTCGGCCGGCAGATAGCGGGCGGATTCCTGCGGTACCATCCGGGGAGCGCGCAGCAGGGCGATTTTGTAGCCGTCATACTGGAATTGCGACCAGGCCAGTTCGCCGTTGATCGAGAGCGAGGGCATGAAAGCCCCGCCGCTGGTGTTGGTCCAAAGCCTGAGATCGCCTCCATCCGGCTGCATGCTGTAGATGTTAAAAATCCCGCTCCTGTCCCAGGCGAAATAGAGGCGGCTGCCGTCAGGAGTGAACCAGGGATCGCGGGCATCGCCATTACCGGCGATGAGGGCGGTGCGCTCGCCGCTGCCGGTGTCGAGCAGGATCAGATCGCGGCCGTGGCGGCGCGCCTGTGAAAAGACCACATGACGGCCGTCAGGCGACCAGCGCGGCCCCGTGATCCCCTCGCCATTGCTGAATTCAGTGAGAGCGCGAAGCAGGTTGCCCTCGCCATCCAGAAGCACCAGATTGTCGGTGCCGTCCTTCTGCACGGCGCAGAGTATCGAGCTGCCGTCGGGCGAAAGGTCCGGACTGAAGGCGCGCATCCGGCGGGTGAGCTGTTTTTCCTTGCCGCTATCGAGATCATAGCGGAAGAGATCACTGAGGCGGGAGCCGTACCGGCCCCGCTCAATGCGGGCGTAGTAGAGCACGCTGCTGTCGCGGTTCCAGGAGATCTGGCTGCTGACGTTGCGCTTGAGCAGCTTTTTCTTGCCGGTGGCGGTGTCATAGAGCCAGAGGTGGGTCATGCTGAGATAGTCACTGGACTCGCTGCCGCAGTAGGCCAGTTTCCGGCCGTCCGGCGACCAGGCCGCAAAGGTATTGCCGATGCCCCTGGGAGTGAGGATCTCCCCCTCGACGCGATGCGAATCGATCACCGCCAGGCGCTGGCTGTAATAGCGCCCCATCTCCTCCTGCCACTCTTTATAGAGCGCTTCACCGCCCCTGCCCGTGGCCGCCTTGAGGGCGCCCTCGGCCGTGAAGGCCAGCGGCCGGGAGAGGCCGTCCGCAAGCTTTTGCAGCGCCTCCTGACCGTGCCGGCGGACGATGTAGCGGATCAGGGCATAGCCCATGTTATAGGTGCGCTCGTTGCCAAGGCTGTTTTTGCCAAACACTCCCATCTCATCGTAGGAGAGCTGCTCTCCGGCCACGACCGCCGTGCGGATGAGCATGTCGCGGTGGCTGTCCCAGAGGTCATACTGCAGCCCGGGAGTCTGGATCTGCGCCATCCCCTCCGCCATCCACATCGGCACCACAGTCATGGCGAGGGGATAGGAGGCGATGACGTTGGGGTATCCGTAGAGGACATCATCGCGCTTTTCCGGTTCATAGCCGAAAGCCTGCAGATAAAAAGCCGGGATCTTGCGCGGCAGTTTACGCGCCGCCCCGAGCGAGATCATGTGGGAAAACTCATGGGTCACCACATTGCGCAGCCAGTCGTGGGTGCCGCGCAGGATAAAGGTCATCTGCGGGGCCCAGATCTCCACCTTGTTATCGTAATAAAAAGCGGCGCCGTTGGAGTTGTCGTCATGATCCTTGATGATAAAGTGGATGGGGCCGTCAGGACGGTAGTTGTAAAGGCCGGTGACCGGCGCGTAGATCTCCTCGGCCACTTTGGCAACCACCCGGGCGGTGCGCTCGGCGCCTTCGTGAAAATGGACCTCAAAATGGCCGGTCTTGAGGGTGTACCACTCCAGTTCGGGATGATTGATCGGCTCTTCCTGGGCAAAAAGCAGGGAGGCGAGGAGCAGGATCAGTAGAACGGGCTGTGCAGGGAAATTTGCATTCCTGATATATTTCATATTCGGAAAAATCCTGTGGTCGTGTCCGTATGCATTCTAATTAAGGATTGGAAAACCGCTCAGCCGGAAGATGTAGCTGTCATACTCTGTAATGGTGAATGGATACTGGTCATCCATTTCAGATTCCGCATGGTGCTTTTCAAAGGAAATACGGCTCAGAATGCGCCCCCACCAGGTCCGGTCCAGGTCGAGAAAGACAGCGGCAATGCGCAAGGGCTGTAAAAAGTTGATGCCATAGCCAGAAGTCCCGGCACTGGTTTTTCCTTCGATATCCTCATATGTACCCGAGCGCAGGAAATAGATATCCCCGAAATTAAACTCATGGCCGCGTCTTCTGATGGTCCCGGGATTGGCTTTGCCCAGCACCACGTTATCGTAAAACCGGAGATCCGGCGCACCAGACAGATACCTGGATGTGCCATCGGGGTAACGTTCGATCAGCATATCATCGACCTCCCGGCTCCAGCTAAAGCCGGCGAGAGTCAAACCTCGATAGCGCACGCCCGCCTGAAGATTGAGCCCGATACTGAGAGATCGCGGGATAGGGTCAGCCTGCGCCGCCTCGATATAGCTGATTTTGCCGCCGATATTGGTCTTGCTGTAATAAAAGCCGGGATCAATCCAAAAGTTAAAAGGCGACACGGGTTCGCGTGCGAGCAGACCGCTTGCACGTCCGATCTCGATCAGGGGCAGCTGCAGCATCAGCCCCCAATCTTTGGCATCGATGCTCGCCCGTCCGTCGCTCGGCTCGATTCCTGCCCCGAAAGGCGCGAGATGCGAGTCGATATGTTTCCAGGTGATGCCGAAACTGGCACGAATGTAATAATCGACTGCCAGGGCCAGGGTTGTGCCCTCGCAGTTCTCATAACTCGAAAACGAGCCCTGAGGCTCAGGGCTTGATTCGCTGGTCTGATATACCGTACCCAGATCCAAAGCTACTTTACTGCGGGCAATACCAATCGAGACCGGAATCCTGCTGAATTGCCTCAGGTTGATCCCAATAGCGGTTGTCTGGGCATCATAGGTCAGGTCATCTGTGAGAAATGGCAGCCAGACTATGGCCTCCGGGTAATACTCCTGGCCGATAAAATTCTTCTGGGCAAAGAATCCCAGGGCAGCGGGATTCATGATCGCAGCCATCGGTGAAGCAGCCGACGCAGCGCCATAGCTTTGGCCCATACCATTAGCCTGAGGAGACGGCGAGATCAGTAAAAAGAGCACAGCGGCTTCAGACACCGCAAAAGCCTGGCCGATTCCAATCAGCGAGAGGAAAATCAGTATTCCTGCTATTCTTTTTTTCATCTGCTTCTCCCGATATGATCACAGCCTGTTCACATCGATGTGACTAATGGGTTACAGCAATTTTGATGATCTCAAAGCGGCTTTCACCGCCGGACTGAGCTAGCACCTTCGCCAGATAAACCCCGCTCTGCACTCCGCTCACTTCCCAGGCGATTTCGTGGTCACCTGGCAAGAGGCCTTCCCGGGAGAGCTCACCGACGAAATTGCCGGCGAGGTCAAAAATCCGGATGAGAACCCGCTCGGCAGGACGGGCGAGGGTGAAGCGGATATTGGCGGCGCCTTCGGTCACCGGGTTGGGATACGAAAAGACTTTTTTCGCCGGCATGAGATCAGCGGACTGAACAACGCCCTGGGTGTCGCCCGGCAGGCAGAAACTCCGCCGTTCGCCGGAGCCTCCCCTGGCCCAGATCTGCTCGTACTCATCCACACGGATCCCGAGATTATACATATTGAGGCTTCCATCCGCACCGGCAGCGATGAGCTGCAGTTCGGACGTTATACCCATGTGATCGATGATCAAGGCGGCGTCAGCTGCTGCCCCGGCATCGAGAGGGAATCCAGCCGCCTCCTCACCGCTCTGATTGACGGCGTGGATAAAGCCATCGCTGCCGATAAAAGCCATCCACGCCCCGCCCTGGCCGCTCTTCTTGTAGAAAACCGGGCTGCCCGGCGCGGTTTCGGTGGGCGCAGCGGGTGTTACCGGGAAGTTGAACACAAGCGCACCGGTGAATTCAAAGGCCGCCGCGCCTTCGCGCGCCGCGCAGAGAATCTCCGGCAGACCGTCGAGATCGATATCGCCGATGGCCGGCGCCTGAATACCGCTGAATCCCACCGGCGGCTGATAGCTGCCGAGGGCAGTACCGTCAGAAGTGAATTTGTCGAACGAGCCGTCCCGGCCGATCAGAACGATCTCGTATCCCGGCACCCCGTCGAAATCGGCGATCAGAGGCTGCGCGGAAGCCACGCTGCTTTTTTTCTGCCAGACCAGAGTCAGGGGATCGAGGCGCAGGGCGGTGA
>DAOOPF010000019.1:0-2164 GCA_035388125.1 bacterium
CAGGCAGCCGCTGACCAGCAGTACGAGTCCCGGCCTCTCTTCTTTCAACGCCGCCAGCTGCAAAATCGTTTCAACAGCTTCCTGTTTGGCGCTGGTGATAAAGGCGCAGGTATTTACCAGAGCGACATCAGCCGCTTCCTGATCATCAACCAGCTCGATCCCGCCGGTGAGGCCGCCGAGAATGGTCTCGAGGTCGACGCTGTTCTTGGGGCAGCCGAGGCTGACAAAGTGCAGTTTCACGCGAAGAGGGCCTCGACGAAGGTATGGGGATCAAAGACCTGCAGGTCGTCGATCTGCTCGCCCAGGCCGACGTAGCGGACGGGGATGCCCAGCTCGCGGGCAATGGAGAAGACGATGCCGCCCTTGGCCGTGCCATCCAGTTTGGTGACGACCAGGCCGGTCACCTTGACGGCCTCGGCGAACCTGCGCGCCTGCGCAAGGCCGTTCTGGCCGGTGGTGGCGTCGATGACGAGCAGGACCTCGTGGGGAGCTCCGGGGCACTGGCGGGCGAGCACCTTGTGGATCTTTTCCAGCTCGGCCATGAGGTTTTCCTTGGTATGCAGGCGTCCGGCGGTATCGATAAAGAGATAGTCGACATGCCGGGCCATGGCGGCCTTGAGGGAATCGAAGGCCACCGAGGCCGGGTCCGCTCCGCTCTGGGAAGGGATGATCTCGACGCCCGCCCGGGTTTTCCAGATTTCCAGCTGCTCGGCGGCGGCGGCGCGGAAGGTATCAGCGGCGGCGAGCAGCACCTTGCGGCCGCGGCTGGCATGCAGATAAGCCAGTTTGCCGATGGTTGTGGTTTTGCCGGCGCCGTTGACTCCGACCACGCTGATCACAGTCGGAGTGTGGGCCGGTTCTTCCGGCTCCGCTGCAGCTCTCCCGCTCCGGTCGAGCTGCGCGAAAAGCTCCTGTTTGAGCAGCTCAATGACTTCGGCCGGCTCGATGCGGCCGCTCTCCTTGCTGCGCCGGCGCAGATTCTCAATCACCGTCTCGGTCGTGGCCACGCCGAGATCGCTGAGGATGAGCAGCTCTTCCAGTTCCTCGAGCACCTCCTCATCGATACCGCGAGCCTGATTGACGATGCGCTGAACGCCCTCCACCAGACCCGATTTGGTCCGCGCCAGGCCGTTCTGAAATTTTTTAAACAGGTCGAACACTCTTTCCTCACAGTTGCTGTTGATCGGGCTGCCCATCGGCAGCTCTCATGAAGCGTTGGCGCCCTTTTCACAATCCCGGGCGTAGACCAGGATATAGCGGACCAGCGTGACAGGTATCAATGCCACCGACAGGGCCATGGCGATCAGATTCCAGGGTTTCAGGTCCAGAATATAGGTCACGATAACGACAAGAAAAACCACCAGGGCGATCTTGCCGATCATATCCGACTGCGGCACGTGTTGTTTGTTCTTGATCACCCATAGGCTCAGGATCAGGATGGCCAGGTCCCTGCCGATGACGATGGCGACGTACCAGAAGGGCAGATCACGGTAGGCGGTGAGAAAGAGCATGACCGCGGCGACGTTGAGCTTGTCCATGATCGGATCGAGGATGCGCCCCAGTTCCGAGAACTGCATCCGCCGCCGCGCCACATAACCGTCGAAAAAATCGGTGATGAACGAGAGCGCCAGCAGAGCGAGGGCCAGCCAGCCACCAGTGGCGGGCTCGAGGGTGATGGCGTAGCAGATCAAAGGCAAGATCAGCAGCCGCGAGAAGGAGAGCAGATTCGGAAGGCCCAGAATATGTTTATCCTGCTTGAGAATCTCCACCAGACCCAACTTCATGATATCCTCTAGGTAAATAGTTTGACTGCATCAAGGAGGAGCGAAGGCTTGCGCAGCAAAGCCGATTTCAGAATGGAAAGGATGGTGCGTTTTTCCGCCGGAATCCTGAGCACGCTTCCGGCGAGAGCATCATAATCCTCATCATCGAGACTGAAGACGAACTTGCGCAGCCGGTAGAACTGCGCCTGCTTGCCCCCTTCCCCCTCGAGCCAGAGCCGGGAATACCGACGCAGCTGCCCGCGGTCGCAGCGGCCGGCAGCGACGGCTTCGGCCGCGGTCTCCCCGGCGATCCGCCCGGCCATCATGCCGAGGGTGATGCCGCCCCCGGTCAGGGGATTGGCCTGATGCGCGGCATCACCGGTGACCATGAGGCCGTCGGT
>DAOOPF010000019.1:2264-35165 GCA_035388125.1 bacterium
CCCTTGTAATCGCCGATCGTAACCTGGGCGCAGCTCTCCATATCGTTCAGGGCGGTCCGGGTGGAAAGCCCGGCCCAGCGCGCCACCCGCGATTCGACGCCGTCGGCGGCGATGACCACCCTGGCCCTGATCCGCCGCCGTTGGCCGAGATGATCCACCTCCACCCCGGCGGCGCACCCCCCCTCCATGATCAATCCGGAGACGTTGGCCCGGGTGAAAATGGCCACCCCGGCGGCTGCGGCCATCTGCGCCAGATCATAGTCGAAAATCTTGCGGTGCAGAATGTAACCGGTCTGGTCCGTATAGAGCGGCACCTCGGCCCCCGAGGGGGCGTGCAGAACGGCGCCGGTGATCTTTTGGGCGATCCAGCGGGGCGGGATGGTCTCCACGACCGCGGCCAGTCCGGCGTGTGAAACCCCTTCAGCGCAGCGGACCGGCACACCGATCTCGCGGTCCTTCTCGAAAAGAGCGACGGAGGCCCCGCGGCCGGCCGCAAAACGCGCCGCTGTCGATCCGGCCGGCCCGCCGCCGACGACGATGACGTCATAATCCGGCTTCATCGTTCACCTCCAGGGCATGGATCGGACAGGCCTGAACGCATTGGCCGCACCGGGTGCAGCGGTCATCGATGATGATGAGCTCCGCCTCCCGCAGTTCGATGGCATCGTGCGGGCAGACTCCGACGCAGACGCCGCAGAAATCACAGCGATCCTGATTGTGGTTCATCTTCTTCATCATGTCAGCAGGCTGGGATAATGGACCTGAAACCGTTTTTTATAATACCACTTGCTGAAATAAAAAACCAGGATCAGCAGGACCAGATAGGCCGGCAGCCGCCAGCAGATCAGGAACGAGAGCACCAGCGTGGCGAACTTGTTGGCGCGCAGGGCCGAGTCGACGGTCTGGCGCCGCCAGGCGGAGAAAAAAAAGGGCCAGGTCAGCAGGGTCGCCGTCAGGGCCACCCCCTCCCGCGCCGGCAGTGCCGCCAGCACGCCGATGGTTCCGGCCGCCAGGGCCGCGCCGTAGATCCGTTTTTCGCCCCAATGGACCGCCAGCGTGATCTTGTGCGCCGCCGCATCCCCGGGTCGGTCGGGGATCGTCGTGAGCAGGTAGACCGCGCCGATGCCGGCGATATAGGGCAGGGCGGAGAGGCCGATCCGCCACGAGGCGGGAGCGGCCATCAGCCAGCCGAAAAGATAGATCAGGCCCGCGCCGGCAAGATTGATCAGGAGGCCGGCCCAGGGGCGGTCCTTGCCGTAAAGCGGCCTGCAGCTGTAGGCCCAGCCCGTGACCAGAAAGGCGAGCAGGGCGATCAGGGCCAGGGGGCGGCTCAACCAGAGGAGCCCGCCCAGTCCGGCGGCCAGCAGGAGCGCGGTCTCGCTCCAGGCGCCGCGCAGAGTCACGGCACCGCTGGCGACCAGATAGAGCTTGTTATTGAGGCGGTCGCTCTCGATATCCGTGATCTGGTTGAGGAGGAAGCAGGCCCCCATCACCAGGGTGAGCAGACCGATCGCGATCGCATCCTCCGGGGTGAATCCCTGGTGCGGCCAATGGAGCGTGTGCCAGGGCTGCCCGGCCGCAGCGCGCTCGGCGCTCCAGAACCCCGCCAGTGAGACCGTCCAGACCGGGTAGAAAAGGGTCGGCCGCAGCACAAAAAGATAGTCGAGGCTGTGCAAAAGTCTCTGCGCGAAGGGGCTGCGCTTCCCGGTCGCTGCCGTCATGCCGTGCTTTTCCTCTCAGAGCGACTCATGCACCTGCTTGCTGTAATCATCCTCGACCGGGATGGGATAATTGCCGGTGAAACAGGCTGCGCAAAAACCGTCCTGATCATGCACAACCGATTTGAGCAGCCCCTCCAGGGAGAGATAGGCGAGGCTGTCGCACTTCAGATAATCCCGGATCTCCGTGACGCTCTTGTGGGCGGCGATGAGCTCATTGGTGCTGGGAAAATCCATGCCGTAATAGCAGGGGGAGATGATGGGCGGCGAGCTGACGCGCACATGCACCTCGCGGGCGCCGGCCTGGCGGATGAGCGAGACCAGCTGGCGCAGGGTTGTACCGCGCACGATCGAATCCTCGATCACCACCACCCGCCGGTCCTGCAGAACCCCCTTGACGGGATTGAATTTGATGCGGACATTAAAGTCGCGCATATCCTGCTGCGGATGGATGAAGGTCCGCCCCACATAGTGATTGCGGATGAGCCCCAGTTCGAATTTGATCCCCGTGCGGCGCGCATAGCCCACGGCCGCGGTATTGCTCGAATCGGGAACCGAGATGACGATGTCGGCATCCACCGGGCTCTCCAGGGCCAGATTCTTGCCCAGCCTGCGGCGCACCCGGTCGACGTTTTCGTTGAAGATGCGGCTGTCGGGGCGGGAGAAATAGACGAACTCAAAGATACAGGCGTGGCGCGGCGAGGGTGGCGCGAACCGGTGCGACTCGATCTTGCCGTCATGGATCTCGACCAGCTCGCCGGGTTCAACGTCGCGCACGATTTCGGCGCGGAGCAGGTCCAGTGCGCAGGTTTCGGAGACGACGAACCAGCTTTCATCCTTGCGCCCGAGGCAGAGCGGCCGCACACCGTGGGGATCGCGGGCGGCGAAGATGCGGTCATTGCACATCATCACCAGTGAGTAGGCCCCCTCGATCTGCCGGAGGGCGTCCTGGATCCTCGCCACCAGACCCTGCTCGCGGGAGCGGGCGATCAGATGCAGCAGGACCTCGGTATCGGTGGTGGTCTGAAAGAGTGAACCCTCCTCCTCGAGCTTGCGCCGCAGCCCTCCCGATGTAGTCAGGTTGCCATTATGGCTGATGGCGAACTGCCCTTCGCGGAAATTGGCCACCAGGGGCTGGGCGTTGACGAGGTGGGAGGCGCCGGTGGTGGAATAGCGGTTGTGGCCGATGGCCAGATGGCCGCTTAGGGTGGCGAAGACGGCCTGGTCGCTGAAAACGTCGGCGACAAGACCCCGGCCGACATGCCGGCTGAGGTGCCGGCCGTCGCTGGCAGCGATGCCACTGCTCTCCTGCCCGCGGTGCTGTTGGGCGTAGAGCGCCAGATAGGCGAGCCGGGAGGCTTCCGTCGTGCCGGAGACGCCGACGACCGCGCAGTTGCACCGCGCCTTATCGATTCGGGAACATGCCTTCACTTGCTGCCTCATTCCAGTTACAGAGCGCCGGCCGAACAGAGAAGATAGCCCAGACCGATTCCCGCGAGATCGGCCCCGAGATCCTTAAGACTGAAAAAACCGCCCCGCCGTCTCTGATCGCGCACCTCTTTTAAAAGACCCAGCGAGAGACTCAGGCCCACCCCCATATTCCTGCTGCCGGGATCGGAGAGATGCAGCTCCTTGCGCGCGGCGTAATAGCCAAAGCCAACCAGAAAAGCGCTCACCACCAGGTGATCCGCCTTGTCCTTGGCGAGCCAGAGATCGGGCCGCGACGGGCGCACCGGGGGAGATGCCGTCATGGTATCCCCGTCCGCGCACTGCAGATGCGGCCGGTCGCCTGCGACGGCTGCAGCCGCAGCCCACAGCACCATCAGAATGAGCGCCCGTTTCAGCATTCTAAAAACCCAGCTCACTGCTGATCCCCTGCATGGCCGAGAGCGCGATCCCGGTGAACTCGTTCAGCTCGAGTCCCATATCGCCGCAGGTGAGGATCTGCTCCCGGTTGGCTCCCTTGGCAAAGCTCTTCTCCCGGAACCGCCGCAGGATGAATTCGCTCTCGACGGCGGCGAGATTTTTCTCGGGATGCATGAGCACGGCCGCGACGATGAGGCCGGTGATCGGATCGGCGGCATAGAGGGCCCGGTCCATCAGAGAGTCACGCTCCGCCAGATCATTGTGGCACTTGATCGCGTGGATGATCTCCGGGGGCAGTGCGTAGGGCTTGAGCAGCTCTTCGGTGACGAGAGTATGGCGCTCGGGACTCCTGGCTGTCTCCTCATAGTCGAGATCGTGCAGGAGCCCCGCCAGCCCCCAGATCTCCTCATCCTCGCTGAAATGACGCGCCAGCGCGCGCATCACCGCTTCGACGGCCAGAACGTGCTTGAAGAGGTTCCGGTTCTGGAAGCGCGATTGCGCCAGAGTGAAAGCTTCTGCTCTATTCATCATAATTTCAAACGTTTACCATAAACTTGAATTATCGATTGCTTATAATATACGCATAATCTGCCGTGATTGCAAGAGACGCAATCGGCCTCGGAGCGGGAGAAAAAGGGGGCGGGCTAAAAATGCAGGGCCAGATTGAAGACGAAAGCGGCTCCCGATTCACCCGGCCCGCCTCCGCCCGGCGGGGCCAGGCTGAGATCCGGCCGCTCATCAAAATCGAACAGGTGCGCGTCGACGTAGGCATCAGCCATGCTGTAAAGAATCACGGCCCCCAGCCACCAGATGGCAAGGCTGCGATTATTGCGGTAGTACTCCCTTTCATAGTCCGCGCCGGAGCGGGCCGCCAGCTGATTCTGTACAATGGCGTCGATGACCAGCCCCGCCTCCGCGCCCATCATGACCACCGCCTTGATCCGTTTTTCGTTGTACCACTGCCCCCAGCCGGGCAGCGCCATGGAGCGAAGCATGGCGCCGGTCGGGGATTTGCGCAGGGGTACGGAGCGGGTCTCTCCGGTCGCGGCGCCCCCCTTTTTCGCAAGGCTGTCGGCCTCTGTGACGGACTGGGCTTGCACAGCAGATGCAGCCAGGAGCAGACCGGCACCCAGCAGATGCAGGAAAACGCTGTGGGCGAACCGTTTCATCATTCCGCCCTAATCCTGGCGGCCGGGGACGAGCGCCACCGCTTCGATTTCGACGAGGCCGTTCTTGGGCAAACGCGCCACCTGCACGGTCGAACGCGCCGGCGGATTCTCGGGAAAAAACCCGGCGTAGGCCCCGTTCACGGTCGCAAAATCGTTCATATCGAGCAAAAAGATCGTCGTCTTGATGACCAGTTCCATGGATGAGCCCGCCTCCTCCAGAATCGCCTTGAGGTTGAGCATGGCCTGAAGAGTCTGGGCCTTGACCCCACCCTCCACCATGATGCCGCTGTAGGGGTCCAGGCCGAGCTGGCCGGCGCTGAAGAGCAGACCATTCACCACCACAGCCTGACTGTAAGGCCCGATCGCTTGGGGAGCATTCTCCGTCTCGATGATTTTTCGCATGTGTTTATCCTTTCCCTGGCGTCTGAGCGGTTTCGCTGCTTTGCAGATAGTCCTGCCTGTAATAGTGCTGAAAGACCCGGACCAGCCGGGCGTGGAGCGCTTCGGGCGCCTCCGCCTGCGCCGCTGCAAGATAATCGACGCTGTCGAAACCGCTCAGGAAAAAAAGCTCTTCCGGCTCCAGCCGGCCCGGATATTCGTATTCCAGGATGCGCACCAGCCGGTCCAGCTTGATGGCCCTGAAGGCGTGCACCGGCCGGGGGTCGAACTGCGAACCGATGCCGTCGAGCAGCAGCTGGATGACCTCGGCGAAAGGCATGCGGGTGCGGTAATGGCGCCTGGAGGTAAGGGCGTCAAAGACATCGGCCACCGCCAGTATCTTGCTCAGCAGCGGTATCTCTGCGTCCACCAGCCCGGCGGGATAGCCGCTGCCGTCGACGCGCTCATGGTGCGACGCGGCGATCAGGGGCACCTCGCGCAGCTCCCGGCTGAAATTGATCTTCTCCAGAATGCTGCGGGTATAGGCGGCATGATTCCGGATATGACTGTACTCTTCATCGGTCAGCTTTTCGTTCTTGGTGAGCACCGCCTCGCGCACCGCAATCTTGCCGTAATCGTGGAGCAGGGCCGAGATGCGCAGCACTTCGCGCTCCTGGGGCGGCAGGCGCAGCACACGGCCGATCTCGTCGGCATAGAGGCTGATGCGCTGGGAATGTCCGGCAGTGAGGGGATCGCGCGCATCGATGGTGCTGGCCAGGGTTTCCACCAG
Organism: bacterium; assembly: GCA_035388125.1. Lineage (GTDB taxonomy): Bacteria > Zhuqueibacterota > Zhuqueibacteria > Residuimicrobiales > Residuimicrobiaceae > JAKPUX01. Next base: position 8,186 of record DAOOPF010000019.1, read on the forward strand.
GCTGTCGAAAGTCTTTTTCTGCTCTTCGTAGAGCTGGGCGTTTTCGATCTGGGTCGCGGCCAGGACCGAGATCGCGTTGAGGATCTCTTCGTCCTCCCGGGTGAACGGGCCTTCCAGCTTGTTGAGGATCTGGAACACCCCGATGATCTCGCCCGGCTTGTTGCGCATCGGCGCCGAGAGCAGGTTGCGGGTGTGATATCCCGTCTGCTTGTCGATGTTCGGATTGAAGCGGCTGTCGGCGTAGGCATCGGGGATGTTGATGACCTGGCCGCTCTCGACAACCGCCCCGGCTATGCCGAGGCGGGCGGGGAAACGGATCTCGGACTCGCCGTGGGCGACCCGGGACCAGAGTTCATCGTGTTCCCGGTCGAGAACAAAGACCGTGCAGCGGTCACACTGCAGCACCTGTTTGACCTCATCCATGATCAGGCGCAGCAGCTTGTCGAGCTGCATCTCCGAGGAGATCGAACCGGCGACCTTGAGCAGCATTTTGAGCCGTTCATGCTCACGCTGCTGCATATGCAGGGTCGCGGCGTCATCCATGGTGCAGCTGCCCCAGACCGGCACCGGTGGCGAACCAGACCATGGTGATAATCTCCTGGTCGCCGAAATTCCACTCAAAAAAACCGTTAAGGCAAAAGGCGACGAAAACCGCCAGCGCCGCCAGCGTCCAGCCTCCTCCCCAGTCGCGCGCACCCAGCCTCGCCTGAAGGCTGCGGGCGAGGCGGACCAGGATGACCACCGTCATCAAGAGAAAGGCCGCCAGGCCGATGCTCCCGAGGGTGACGGCGATATGCACATAGTTGCTGTGGAAATGGCCGACCAGCTCCTTTTCGCCGGCGGGTGCGTAGCGGGCGTACATCTGCGTCGTGCCGACATCCCCGATCCCCACCAGGGGATGATCTTTAAAGATCTCCCAGCCGACCGACCACCAGTGGATCCGCTTGGCATTGGTCCCCCAGCCGGGATCGAACATGTGCCGCATCCGCCAGGCAAAATCGCCGGGCTGCACCAGATAAAAGGCGAGGATGAGCAGGGGCAGAGACCAGATCAGTTTGCGGTTCTGCACCAGCAATATGAGGAGAGCCGCCGCGAAAAATCCCACCCACGAGCCGCGGGTCGAGGTCAGGACCAGACAGCCGAGGATGACCACACCGGCCGCGAGCATCAGGAGCCGGCTTCGCGCCTCCTTCAGCCGCACCGCAAAGGCGGCCGCCGTCACCGCACCCACCATGGTGATGCCGCCCGCGGTCATGGAATTCTGGATATGGCGCACCCGCACGGTGGGATTGAGAAAGTAGGAGACGATCCCCCAGGCCGAATAGAGAAAAATGGCGGCGACAAAGATGATCCCGAGTCGTCTGAGCTCCTCCTCCCCGGTGCTGTTGGCCGCGACCAGATAGACGATGGGGATGAGCAGCAGCCGCTTCAGATAGATCACGTTCTGACCCAGATTGGTGGAAAAGGCGCAGGCGAGGAGCTCGGCGGCGATGAAAGCGATAAATCCCCACTCCACACCGAGCCGCGGCCATTTCGCCCCGTGCGTATAGAAAATCCGGCCCAGCCACGCGAGGATGGCGACGCCGACGGCGATCTGGGTGAGAGCGATGGCAAAGGGCATGGCCGCCGCAAAAATATAGAGGCTCCAGCGAATGACCTGCACGAGACGGCCGTCGATGCGAAGAAGGTCGCTCACGGCTGCGCCTCCACAGCGCCGAACTGCATGGTATATAGCCGCTGATAAAGCCCGGGCTGAGCGACCAGGTCGGCATGGACCCCCTGCTGCACGATCCGCCCCTTTTCGAGGACGATGATGCGGTCGGAATGGAGGACGGTCGAGAGCCGGTGGGCGATGACAAAGGAGGTGCGGTTACGCATCAGCCGTTCGATCGCCTGCTGCACCAGCAGCTCCGATTCAGTGTCCAGCGCCGAGGTCGCCTCGTCGAGGATGAGAATGGGCGGATTTTTCAGCACCGCCCTGGCGATGGCCAGCCGCTGCCGCTGCCCGCCGGAGAGGGCGACGCCGCGTTCACCGATGTTGGTGTCGTATCCCTCAGGAAGCTGCGCGATGAAATCATGGGCATTGGCGATGCGCGCCGCCTCGACGATCTCCTCCAGGGGCTTGCCGCTCAGGCCGTAGGCGATATTGTTGCGCACGGTGTCATTGAAGAGGATCGTCTCCTGGGTGACGATGCCCATAAGACGGCGCAGATGGCCGATCTCGATGTCGCGGAGGTCCACCCCGTCCAGGCAGATCGCCCCCGCCGTGGGGTCGTAAAAGCGCGGGATGAGATCGACCAGGGTCGATTTCCCCGCCCCGCTCGGACCGACGATGGCGAGGATGTCTCCCTTGGGGATGGTGAGCGAAAGATCGTTCAGCACCTCCCCTTCCCGGCCGTAGGAAAAGGAGACGCTGCGCAATTCGATCGCCTCCCTGAATTCCTTCACCTTGACCGCCCCGGTCTTGTTCTGCACTGCGGGCTCCAGATCGAGAACCGCAAAGATGCGCTCCGCGGCCGCCATCGCCTCCTGAATGCGGTTGTGCACGCTCGAAAGTTCCTTCACCGGCTGCATCAGCGAAAAGACGATGACGAGAAAACCCATGAACTCCTGGGGGGAGAGCATACGGCCCGCCAGCACCTGCTGCCCGCCGAACCAGAGGATCCCGACGGCGATCATGGTGCCGAGAAACTCGGTCAGGGGGGAAGCGAGATTGCGGGTGCGGGTGATGCGCAGCAGGGTCTCGTAATAACGGTGCGCCTCGGCGCCGAATTTGCGGACCTCGAAATCCTCCATGGCGAAGGCCTTGACCACACGCTGGCCGGCGACGGTCTCCTGCAGCAGCGAGGTAAGATTGGCCATCCGCTCCTGGGAGATCGTGCTCTCCTTTTTCAGCTTGAGGCCGATCCAGCCGATGATCACCATACTGATGGGGGCCACCACCAGGGCGATGAGGGTCAGCGACCAGCTCAGATAGATGGCGATGGCCAGATAAGTGATGATGAGGAGGGGATTTTTGATCAGGGTGACAAAACTGGCCGAAACCCCGCTGTTGACCAGGGTGACGTCATTGGTGATGCGCGAGATGATCTGGCCGGTCCGGGTCTGGGTGAAATAGCCCAGGGAGAGGTTGTTGATCTGCCGGTAGAGATCGTTGCGGATATCGCGGATGACCCCCTGCTCCACGGCGGCCATCAGATAGGACTGAAAATAGTCGAAAAAACCCTTGAGGAAGATGAGCAGGATGATAAAGATGCAGAGCCGGCGCAGGGCCTCCCGGCGGCTGCCGCCCGTGAGCCAGGCCAGGGCGATGTCCTTGTAATGGTTAAGCTGGCCGCGGAAAGAGGAGACCACTTCCGCCGCGCCGCCATCCGCCTGCATTTGATCGCCCGCCTCCACTCCGGCTGCGGGAGCCGGCCCCTCCACCTGCATCTCTGCACTCTGCTGCCCGCCGAAAATAGTCCCGAGAAAGGGGATGATCGAGACCAGAGAAGCGCTGCTGAAGAGGGTGAAGAAAAAGATGCAGATCAGCGAGCCGAGCAGACTGGCCCAATAGGGTTTGAGATAACGCAGGATGCGGAAATAGAGAGCCATAAGAGACATCACTCAGGAGAGGGGCGAAGCCGGCGCGGGCGGCAAAACCGGTCCATGATTTAGTGGCGCATCACTTTTTGCGCGGGAGCTCTTTATAATCGACATCCTCCACATCCTCCTCGGAGAGATCGAGGGAATTGGGCTGGGAGGGGCCGTGCACTTGCGTGTCCTGATTATTGATCCGGCTGGAAAAGAGACGGCTGAAAACCTTGGTGGCCAGATAAAAGAGGAGTGCCAGGATGAGAAGACGAAACATGGGCGTATGCCTTTTGCTTGTAATGCGCTATCGGTGAGGCTATCTTGCCGGCGAAAAATACTCGATGCCGGAGTGAGGCCGCATGATCTGGCGGACCAGTTCTTCAAAATCAGCCTTGTTGTTGACAAAATCGATGCCGACACTGTTGACCACCAGCAGCGGGGTTTCCTGATAATGGAAGAAAAAACGGTTGTAGGATTCGTTCAGCGAGGAGATGTACTCTTCGGACATCTCCTTTTCATAGGCGCGGCTGCGTTTGCGGATATTGGCCATGAGCCGCTCGACCGAGGATTGGAGATAGACCACCAGATCGGGCTTGACAATATCCTGCTCCAGCAGCGAGGCGATCTTGTCATAGAGAAAGAGTTCACGATCCTCGAGATTGAGATGGGCGAAGATGCGGTCCTTGGCGAAGAGATAGTCGGAGATGCTGACATCATAAAAGAGGTCCGGCTGCAGACTCTCCTGCTGCTGGCGGTAGCGGCTCAGCAGAAAAAAAAGCTGCACCTGAAACGCATAGCGCTGGGGATCGCGATAGAAATCGGCGAGAAAGGGGTTTTCATCCGGTTTTTCATAGATCGCCCGGGCATCCAGGCGCTCACACAACAGGCGGGTCAGGCTGGTCTTGCCCGCGCCGATGACGCCTTCAATACAGATGTATCTAGGTAGATTCACACTCGTGCCTTTCGCATGCGTAATTGCACCTGCTCTGCGCTGCAGCAGGGGCGCACCTGGTGCTGATCCCTGCAGGCCTGCAGCAGCTCTTGGACTGTGGCACCCGTCCCGGGGACAACATATTCCGCCGCAATCTCGGCGAATGGAACCAGTACAAAACGCCGTTCATGGAGCCGCGGATGGGGCAGACTCAGCCGCTCATCCTGCCAGGTGAGCCCCTGCATGCACAGCAGGTCCAGATCGATCGTGCGCGCCCCCCAGCGTTCGTGCCGGATCCGGCCGAGCCGCTGCTCGATCTCCTGCAGCCGGGAGAGCAGCTGCAGGGGCGGCAGGAGCGTCGTAATCCGCGCCACCATGTTGAGGAAATCGGGCTGCTCCTCCCTGCCGACCGGCTCGGTCTCATAGATTCCGGAGCAGCAACTGAGGCGGATTCCTCCGCCGCGCAGCGCCCGTAACGCCAGGATCAGGTTCTCTTCGCGATCCCCGAGGTTGGCGCCCAGGCTCACAAAGGCCTCAGGAGTGGAGCGGCGAGGGTTCTTTTTCACGGCGATTGCGGGTAATCTCGATTTCGCTACCGTTGGCCAGTCCGCCCAGCGGCGCAAAGGGTTTGCGCACCCGGACGCGCACGCCTTCGGCAGGAAACCGCTCCAGAATTTCAGCGGCGATGCGCTCAGCCACCGCTTCGATGAGGAAAAAACGTCTCTCCATGACGACGTGGCGGACCAGTGCATAGACCTCGCGGACATCGATGGTATCGTTGATACGGTCGCTGCGGCCTGCGGGAGCGGCGTCGAAATGAAACTCGACGTCGACCTCGAAGCGCTGGCCGTTCTCGATCTCTTCCTGCTGGAGTCCGTGATAGGCATGAAATACCATGCCCAGGACCCGTAAGTAATCCTGTGTCATAAACCCTGGCTGTCCGCTATATAAATTAAATCTAATTTATCGAAATAACACCATTTTGTCAAGCTAATTCAGGCAGCTCCCACTGCCGCAATCTGGCGGCAAAAGCGGCCTTCGCGCAGAGAGTACTACGCAAAGAGCGCAGTTTTTCGTATATTTAGTTAAACCGTAACGGCCCGGCCCTGTATGAAGGAGTTGAACTGCTTGAGGAATTCCGCTGCGCACCGCTTTCTGCTGCCCCTGCTTCTGCTTGGCTCATTCACCTCCCTATGGGGTCTGCCCCCTGCACAAGAGCCTGCTCTCCAAGAGCCCTGGGAAGATCAGCCCCTGCCGCGCAAAGAGCTGCTGATCGGCTCCCAACCCGTTGAGGATGCTGCGCCCCTGCCTCTTGCCCGGATCAGCGCCGCCGAAAAGCGCATCATGCTGCTCGGCGATTCGATCACCGCAGGAAAATGGGCCGCTGACAGCCTCGGCTACCGCAAGGTGCTCTACGATCAGCTCAGGGCCGGCGGCTTTGACGTCGATTTCGTCGGTTCTTATGGCGAAGAACCCTATGAAGGCCACTTTCAGGGCGGCCGCAAGACCTTCGATTTTTATCCCGACAACGGCTTCCGCGCGCCCATCCTCGATGTGACCGCGGATATGAACAACTACCGCCCCCAGATGGTCGGGATTCTGCTCGGCACCAACAACCTCAACGATCTCGGCGGCGATCCGGTGGGCCCCTATGGAACCCCTACCGCTTTCAATACCACGCCCGCCGGACAGATGGCCAGACTGGTCGCCTATCTGCTCAAGTGGAAGAACGGCACCTATGGCACCGATCTCGAGCATATCCTCGTCTTCCTGATCTCTCCAATCAAGAGCGCCGACAGCCTGGTGGCGCAGTATAACATCGAGCTCGCCCGCCTGGTGCGCGACTATGCCGGCGGCGTCATCACCGGCCAGGCCGAGCCCGTTCATATCGTCGATCTCTACACCCCCTTTTACGAGAATCCAATCTTCAACAACAACAAAGCGACCTATTACGCCCCGTACTTTTCGACGTCACTCGACCCCATTAACCGCCTTCATCCCAATACCGACGGCCACCAGCTCATCGGTCAGACCTGCTATCAGGCCTTCAGAACCCTCCTCACCGGCACACCGGTGTGGTTCGCCGATATCTCCTGGGAGAGCAATACCGCCGGCTTCGACGCCGAATACGGCGGCCAGGGGATCGCCGTCGCCGATGCCGATGGCGACGGACAAACCGACCTTTATACAACCCGCACCGTGACCGAGACGCCTTTCCGCCGCGATTTCTTTTTGCGCAAGGGCTCGTCAGGGGCGTTCACCGAGAGTGCGGAGAGCTGGGGCATCAAGGACGCCGGTGACAGCCGCGGCGCCCTCTTTGTCGATATCGACAGTGACGGCGACCTCGACCTGCTCAACGGCAACTCGCCCGGCCGCAACCGGCTCTACGCGAACTTCAACGGGAGCGCTTTCCAGGATATCACCATCACCGCCGGCCTCGAAAATGTCGCCGGCACGACCACCGCGCTGCTCGCCTTCGACGCCGACGGCGATGCGGATATCGACCTCTACGCGGTCAATTCGCGCACAGTCAACGAATTCTACCTCAATCAGGGCGGCAGCCGCTTCCAGCGGGCCGACCGCGGCGCTGATGACACGGAGGAGCCGGAGGTGGCGAGCGAATCGGCGGCGGCGGCCGATTTCGACAACGACGGTGACGTCGATATCTATATCGTCAAGAACGGCGGCGCCAACAGGCTCTTTCTAAACAACGGCCGCGGCTGGTTCAGCGACGGCGCCGCCGCGGCAGGGCTGGCCGTGAACCAGAACTGCAAAGGCGCCCACTGGGCTGACCTCGATAACGACGCCGATCTCGATCTGCTGGTCACGGTGGCCAACAACGCCGATCCGGGCAATCTGCTGCGCCTCTACAGAAATGACGACGGCACTTTCACCGAGATCAGCAGCACCGTCAGTATCCCCATGAGCGGCTTTTCTGTCCTGACCGGCGATTTCGACAACGACAGCGACCAGGATATCATCACGACCGGCGACAGATCCACCGGCGCCTTTTACCGCAACGAGGGCGGCTGGCGCTTCAGCCTGGTCAATTCCACCGGCGCTGAAGTCCGCGCCGGCGACGTCCGCAGCGGCGTTGTCTTCGACCATGACCGCGACGGCGATCTGGACTTTTATATCACCCGTTCCGACATCTTTAACGTCTTCAGGGAAAACACCCTTGACAACGGGAATCACTACCTGCTCGTCGATCCGTCCGGACCCGGCGGCAACGCCAGCGCCTTCGGCACTAAAATGTGGTGCTACCAGGCGGGCAGGGCCGGCGATCCGGACGCCCTGCTCGGCTACCGTGAGGTGCTCTCGGGCAGCGGCCATCTCGCCCAGTCCCCCCTCATCCAGCATTTCGGCCTCGCCGGCCATTCCACGTGCGATCTCTTCGTCCAGTTCATCGACAGCACCACGCTTGTGCTGCGCGGCGTGGAGGCGGACCAGCTCATCCGGGTCTCCCCGACCGACCCGGGCGGGAATTCGGGCCTCGCGGTCAGACTGATTGCGCATGCAGGTGACAATCAATCCGCCACAGTCGGCTCCCCGCTGCCCTCTCCCCTCATCGTCAAGGCGGTGGATGAATCCGGCGACCCTGTGGCCGGACTCCATGTCGATTTCAGTCTCCTCTCCGGCGACGCAGTCATCCTCCTGCCCGAGGGAGCGGGTGAAACCGGCGGTGAAGACCCCTTCGCCACCGACAGCCAGGGGCTGGCACGGCGCACCGTGCAGCTCGGCACCACGGCGGGGCCCGTCGCAATTTCGGCGCAGGCCGTGGAGGGGGATAAAACCCTGACCGCTGCTTTCAAAGCCACAGCCCGGGCGGCCGCTGCAGCCGCCATCGAAATCGCCGGCGGCGACGGCCAGGTGGCCGCCCATGCGGGCGCCCCTCTGCCCAACCCTCTGGTCGTTGCGCTCAGCGACGGCTTTGGCAATCCCGCGCCTGATGAAATGGTCCTCTTTACCGTCCGTTCGGGCAGCGGCTCACTCGTCCCCGCCGACGGCCGCGTCACCACCGATTCCCTCGGCCGCGCGCAGGTGGTCTACATCACCGGCGCCCTCGCCGGCCTGCAGACCATCGCCGCCTCGCCCGTCTCTCTGAGCGGCGAAGAGGTGCTCTTCTCAGCATCGGTCGCCAATGGCGCCGCCAACCTCGTCTACATGCAGGGGGATGCCCAGGCCGATACGGCGCGCGGCCTTCTCGCTCAACCGGTCCGCTTCAAGGTCACCCGGGCCGATGATCAGCCCGTCGCCTCCTTCCCGGTCACGATCACAGCCTTTAACGGCGGCCGCATCGCCGCTGCCGCAGCGGTCGGAGAAGACTCCCTCCTCCAGCTCCTCACCGCCAGCGACGGCACGGTCTCCATCTACTGGCGCCTCGGCCCGGTCAGCGGCAAACAGAATCTGAAGGTCGAAGCCCCGGGGCTGCAGGGATCTCCCCGCGTGGTCAGCGCCACAGCCTCTCCCGCCTCGCCTTTCCGTATTTTCGCCATCGCCGGGGACGGCCAGAGCGGAGTCGTGAAAACCCGGCTGGCCAATCCCCTCACCGCGCGCGTGGCGGATCGCTATGGCAATCCCGTCGCCGATCACCCGGTCCAATTCCACCTCCTCGCCGGGGGCGGCTCTCTCAACAGCAGCGGCCAGAACCAGTACAGCACAAAGACGAACTCTGCCGGAGCCGCGTCGGTGGAGCTGATCCTGGGCGACGTGGCGGGGGTGAATGTCAGCCGGGTTGAAGCCGTGAGCCAGTACGGCAGCCGGCCGCTGACGGGATCGCCGCTGATCTTTTACGCCAGCGCCACAGCGGGCCCGCCCCACTTTTTCTACATTTTAAGCGGCAACCAGCAGTCCGGCATCGCCGGCTCCCTCCTTCCCGACTCCCTGGCCGTTGTCGTCACGGACTATAACCAGAACCCGCTCATCGGCCACACCGTCACCTTCACTGTCACCGCGGGTGGAGGCAGGATCAACAGCCTGACACAGGCGAAGGTCACCACCGATGCCAGCGGACACGCATGGGCCTGGTTCCGGCTGGGAACGCAGGCCGGCGCAGGGCTCCAGCAGGTGACGGTGGCGGCCCAGGGACTGGCCGGCGAAACTCTCCTCTTCACCGCCACTGCCACAGCCGATATCGCCGCCCGGATCAGCTATCATTCCGGCAGTGGGCAGGTTGGCCTGACCGGCTCCCGCCTGGCTGATCCCCTGGTCGTCCTCATCCAGGACCGGCACGGCAATCCGGTCTCCGGCCATCCGGTCAAGTACAGCGTGACCGCGGGAGGGGGCAATTTCATCGGCGAACAGAACATCACCCTGAACAGCGATGGGGAGGGACTGGCCAAGGCCTGGCTCACTCTGGGCATGGCAACCGGGGATTCAGCCCATCGCGCCACGGCCACCAGCCTGGTCCGCAACAGCACCACACCGCTCATCGGCAGCCCCATTCTTTTCAGCGCCGGCGGGGCGGCGCAGCAGGCGGGCGACATCAGGAGGATCGACCTGCTCGCCGGGGAGGGTCAGACCGGTGTGGTTTCGCAGTGGCTCGCCAACCCGCTCAGCGCCCGCATCGTGGACACCAACGGCCTCCCGGTGCAGGGCCACACCATCACATTCCGCATCGCAAGCGGTGACGGCCGCCTCGGCATCGGCCAGGATTCCCTGGTCAACCTGATCACCAACAGCAGCGGCACCGCAGAGGTGATATGGCGCCTTGGCACTCTCGCCGGAGACAGCACCCAGGCGGTGCAAATGATCTGCCTCGGCAAGTCCGGCCTTCCCGTGCAGGGTTCGCATCGCCTCATCCATGCCGTCGCCAGGCCGGGCGCTCCGGACTTTAGCCGCTCCACCCTGAGCGTCGAGTCGCCGCTCCCCGCCGACGGCGTCAGTGAAAGCGATATCATCACCACGGTGAGGGACAGCTATGGCAATCCGATCTCCGGCCAGGGCATTCTGCTGGTTGGAAACGGCCTGGAGTGTGTGCTGAAACCCAATCAGGGCTACAGCGACGCCGCCGGTATTTTCAGGGCTGCCGCTTCTTCAGCGGAGGCCGGCGACTTTACCGTGCAGGCCCGCGTGGCCACCAGCGACCAGTGGCTGACGGAGCCCAAAACCATCACCTTCCTGCCGCCCGCGACGGCCCGTCTTGAACTGGCCGGGGGCGACGGCCAGGCCGTGCCGGTCGCCAGCTGGCTGCGCGAACCGCTCGCGGTGCGGGTCCTCGACGGCCTCGGTCACGGCCTGCAAAACCTTGAGGTGCGCTTTGCGCTGGTCGAGGGAAGTGCGGAAATATCGGAGCCCGGCGCCTCCCGGCTCGCCGCACCTGTACCCGCATCATCGGGAGCGGCCGTCCTGACCGTCAACACCGACAGCGAAGGAGTGGCTGCCATCGATGTGCGCATGGGCACGCAGAGCGGCCGGGTGGTTATCTTTGCAACCCTCGTCGATGCCCCGGAGAACCGGCTCAGCTTCCAGCTCCGGGCCCTGCCGGGCGCGGCAGAGGCACTGATCAGCATCAGCGGCGACGATCAGAGCGGCACCACCTGGCACCGGCTGAATCAACCCCTGATCGTGCAGGTGCACGATGCCTTTGGCAACGGCGTTCCGGACCAGCAGGTGCTCTTTTCAACCGGAGAAGAGCAGGGCTATTTCTTCCCCAACGCCATGCGGACGACCGACTCGACCGGCTCCGCATCGGTCCTCTGGTATCTTGGCGCAATGGCGGGAGAGCAGAGCGCCGGGGCATCGCTCCCCGGTGCGGCCATCTCCCCACTCCACTTTGAGGCCGTGACCCTGCCCAATCAACCTCCGCAGATCAGCCTCGCGGACAGCGTCCAGATCCGGGAGAATGAAAAATGGAGCTACCAGCTCGAGGTCAACGACCTGGAGGGCGACAGCGTCCGGATTGACATTAAATCCCGGCCCGAAGGCCTGCAGATAACCGGGGAGGGACGGATCGATTGGCAGCCCTCCTACCAGCAGGCCGGACGCTACGAGCTGACGGTCGAGGCGCAGGACCAGTTTGGTGCGGCAGCCTCCGCCCGCATGGTCCTTCTGGTCGTGGATGTCAACCGCCCGCCCCTCATCGATGGCACCGCTTGCCTCCCGCAGCAGCAGGATGGGCTCGAATTGACCAAACCGGGCGTAATCGACTTTTTCGTCTCCGCCGCCGATCCCGACGGTGATGCCGTCAACTACAGCTGGTATCTCAACGGCGCCTTTTGCGCCTATGGCAAGCCCTCCTACCGCCTCCAGACCGAACTGATCTCGTCGGGCGATGCGCAGATCAAGGTGGTCGTCAGCGACCGCAGCGGCAGCACCAGCCGCACCTGGACGCTCAAGCTGACCTCTGCGGTCTGGCTGGCCGGATTCCAGGCTCAGGCCGATCCCGGCCGGGGCATCACCCTGAGCTGGCGGACCCTGCTCGAGACCGACCACCTCGGCTTCTTCGTCCAGCGCAGCCTGAGTGAAAAGGGCCCCTTCCAGACCATCAGCACGCTGCTGCCTCCCGCTGAGGAGGGAAACTACCGCTTCACTGATGATTCGGCCGAGGCCGGCAACCTCTACTACTACCGTCTGCAGGATCTCGGCCGTGACGGCGGCACCCGGATCCATCCGGCCGTTCAGGCCCGGCTGCCCCTGCCGACACGCCTCACCCTTTCGGCCAACTATCCCAACCCCTTCAACGCCCGGACGCGCCTCACGGTCTCGCTGCCGGAAGCGGGGATGGTCAGGGCGGAGATCATCGACCTCCTGGGCCGGAGCGTACGGCGGCTCTACGACGGCGAGTCAGCGGGCGGCTATCTGGCGCTGACATGGGATGGACGGGATGAAACCGGCCTGCATGCCGCCAGTGGAGTCTATTACTGCAGGGTTGCGGCGGGGAACGCGACGGTCTTGCGCAAGATGGTGCTGGTCAAGTGAGCGGCTTTCGGCCCGCCCGCCGGGTGGTCCGGCATCAGCGGGCAGCGGCCTGCGCGGGTCCGGCGGCCTGACGGCCCGCAGCGGATGGGGAGCGAAGGCTGGGGGAAATGAGGAGCGGAAGGATTTGAAGAGCGGAAGCGGGCGACGGGAATAGGGGCCCTGCGCAGGGCGTTAAAATGTAAAAGCAAATCTCAATCTGCGAGGTGAGCATGGTCCATCCCTGGCATGATGTCACACCGGGCCTCGAATCGCCCTACATCTTCAATGCCATCACCGAAATCCCCTACGGCTCGAGCATCAAATACGAGCTCGACAAGCCAAGCGGACTGCTCAAGCTCGACCGCATCCTCTACTCGGCGGTTTTTTATCCGGCCAATTACGGCTTCATCCCCCAGACCCTGGCCGAGGATGACGATCCCCTCGATGTGCTGGTCTTCTGCCAGGAGGTGGTCCAGCCGCTGACCATCATCAAGGCCCGCTGCATCGGCCTGATGACCATGGTCGATTCAGGCAAGAAGGACCACAAGATCATCGCCGTGGCGACCGAAGATCCCACCTACAACACTTTTCACGAAACCACCGAGATGCCCCCCCATACCCTGCAGATGCTGCGCCGCTTCTTCGAGGATTACAAGCAGCTCGAGGGCAAGGTGGTGGCGGTGGATGACATCCTCCCTGCAAAAGAGGGTTTCGACATCGTCCAGGACGCCCTCGAGCGCTACAGCCAGAAACGCCGCGGCGGCTACAAGTTCTGATCCGGTGACGGTTTTTTCTCCTCCTGCTGCCGGGTCTCAATCACCCGGCGCAGGCGTTCCAGCTCCTTTTCCGCCCTCTCCTTCTCGGCCCGCAGCCGGTCGAGGTCATCTCTGCCGGCCTCCTTGTTACTCTCCTCTCCGATAATCTTTTCGAATACCGGCGTGCGCGCTTCACCGCGCTTCATGATCACCTCTTCATCGCTGGTCTGCATAAAGTGCAGCGGCAGCAGTTTGAGGTGGAGTCCGAGCTGCAGTAGCCAGGAGGGATAGTTGGGCAGCTCCCCGAGGCCGCGCTCCGCCATGGTGGGGATGGTCTCGTCAGTGTCGGAAGAGAGCCGGCGGTCGATGGCGAGGGAGAGGTGACACCAGCGCAGGGGCTTGTAGCGGAGGGAGAGGCTGGCGTAGGCGAAATCCTCGCGGCCTTCGGCCCCCGCCGCGGGCTGGCGGATCCAGTTCTGGCCGTATCCCTCGACGCCGAAATCAAAGTGCGCACCCGGCAGCGCGAGGCCGGTGCTCCAGGTTAATTTTTGGCTGCGTTCCACGACAAAGCTTCTGGCGCCGGTGCGCTGGTTGTGGAACTGGAGGCCGGTGTCATCGAAGAGGGTATAACCGGCGTTGAGGTGGCCGCTGATGGCCTCTGCCGGGAATTCAGGATCGGCCGCATAGCTCGCCAGGCCGGTGAGAGTGACCGCGTGCCGTGCCGGGCTGTAGGATTCGAAGAGGAGATTGTGGCTGACGCCGGCCGGGAAATGGGCTGTCATCGCGGCGCCGAGGAAAATGGACCGGGACGGCCACTGCAGCGAGCCTACGGCCATTGTGGCCGAGAGGTCATGGCCGAATCTGCCGCCGCCGCTCTGGTCCGACTGGTAAAGCACCGGAGTGATCTGGGCTTCGAGATGGGCGCCAAGGCCGTAATTCAGGGCCAGAGCGCTCTGCAGGTCCCAGATGTTGCGCTTGCCGGGGGCGCCCCAGGGTGCGTAGCTCTGCTCCGACGCCTGGCCCCAGAAGCGGGCGCCCATCTGGGAGGTGAGCTGGCCGTTTTCGAGCACCCACGCGGGACGGGTGTGGGGCAGTCCGGCACCGCCGTTGAGGGCCTGGCCGGCGGCAGGCAGGCTGCCGAAAAGGGCGGCAGCGAGCAGAACCCGCCGCGCCAGAGGAGAAGAGCTGGAAGAACGCATATCGGCTCCGAATTGGACCATAAATATTTAATAGAGGGTGAAACGCTGCCAGGCCGATTCGCTTCCGGTCCGCGCAGCGGCGCCGGCGCAGTCAATGCGCCAGCGGTAGAGTACGCCACTCTGCAGGCGCGGCAGAACAGCCCGGCCGTCGCTGTTGTAGGGCGTGCTCTCGCGCGTCCCCTGATATCCGGGCGCCATCCGGCCGATCCAGACCGGCGCGCCGCTGGCCTCTTCATAAAGACGGATCAGGTAGAACGCCGGGCGCATCAAGCCGGTGCTCCACGAGAAGAGCGGCGGCTCCCCTGCGGTGACCTGCAGATCGAAAGCCTTGGCCAGAAGCATGTAATCCACCGTATCCGAGGGCGCGCCCAGCCGCTCTTCTTCGTCAAGGCCGCGCAAATAGTAGTAGCAGCGGATATCAGTCGGGACCCGGTCGTAAAAGGAGCTGTCCCGTGCGGTCAGCAGGGCGATGAGGCCAAAGTTTTTTTCGCCCTCGAAGCGGCGGAAGAGCTGGAAGCCCGAGAGCTCCTGGTCGCGATGCCACTGCAGAAATATGGCATCCTCTTCCGGGACGGCGTCGATGCCCCTCTCATCGGCGGAGGTATCGGCCGCTGCCGCGACAAAGCGTGGCACGGGAATGCCCGGGAGGGGATTGGTCACCTCCTGCTCACATGCCGTCCACACTCCCGCCGCGATCCCCAGTACGAGAAACGCTTTTCTCATCCCTGCTCTCCCGCATCGTTAAAAAATAAAAGCGCAGCCGATCCGATGCACACTCTCATAATCGAGCGAGGTGAAGGCATAGTCGACGCGCATCCGCCGCCAGCGCAGGCCGGCCCCGGCGGTCAGCCCCGATTCGTTGTATCCCGCGCGCAGGGCGGCTCCCCCCAGTTCGTATTCCACGCCATAGAGCGCATTCCGTTCCTCTTTTTCTCTCAGACTCCAGAAAAAGTTCAGACGGCTGTTGTGAAAAGAGATCGGCTGGCTGTAAACCACACCCCAGAGCAGGGCCGTGCCGATCTTCTCCTCGCGCTGGTTCTGCCAGACCAGGGTTGTCCGGGTGAGATCGAGGGCCGAAAGTCCCAGGCTCATCTGGCCCGCCCGGCGGAGCTGCAGCAGCTGTCCGAGGTTGAAACGGACCATCATGCCCAGATCGATGCCCAGGCCGCTGGCGCTGCTCTGATGCAGGGCCTGGCGCAGGATCTTGATGTTCAGGCCGACCGGCACCTCGACGGCCAGATCGGTATAGAGCCAGCCCAGCGGCAGCTCGAAACGGAAGGGTCGTGCGAAGGAGAGATAAAAAGCATCCTCCACATCCTTGAAATAGCCCTGAGGCGCGCCGTCGGGCCGCAGCGACGGATCCTCGAGCCGGTCGAGAAAAGAGTCGCCCGCGAGTTTCGGGTAGAGCGGGATCTCGTCGACGCTGAAGCGGGTCCAGTGCAGGGCGACGCTTCCGCCGGCGGGCAGGGGGAAAGCGCCGCCGAGATAGTGCATAGTGGCCATCGGCTCGGAGATCGAGCCGAAGGTGGGCGCGTACATCAGGCCGACCTCCCGGTTGACGCACAAGCCCAGGCTGGCCGGATTATAGCGAAAGAGTTCGGCTCCGCCGGACATGGCGGCGGCAGCTCCGCCCAGGGCCAGCGGGCGCGCCCCGACCCCCAGCTCCAGCGAGGCTCCGGCATAGCGCGTCCCCTGCGCCCCCAGGGGAGCGGCCGCCAGGAGCAGCAGGCAGAGCATGACGTGCCGCACCCCGATCCCTTTCTTTCGTTGAGAATTCATCATCGCAGCCGGGCTATCTTTCCTGTTATCTCTTCGCTCTTGTCGCCGGATCGGGCGGTGAGCCGGTAAAAATAGACTCCGTTCGCCACTTCGTATCCCTCCTCATCCCGGCCGTCCCAGGTGATCTCGTGATAGTCGGCGCTGAGAGGATTCGGGTCTTCGATACTGGTGCTGTTGAAATCGCGGATCAACCTTCCGGCCGCGGTGTAAATCCTGAGCGAGACCTTGTCGGCGCTGCTCGAGAGCAGATAGACAAAAGTGGTGCGCAGGGCGAAAGGATTGGGATAGTTCCCCAGCATTTTCAGATGAAACGCCTCGGCCACCTGGATGGTGAATTCACGCGCAGCCGCGGTGTTGCCGTTGCAGTCGCTGACCGTCACCGACAGGGTATGCGGACCGGGCTGCAGCTCCGGGCGCAGGTTGAGCGCGATCAGGTTGCCGTTGATGATGGAATCGGGCAGCGACCAGCTGTTTTCGTCGAGGAGCCGGCCGTCGAGCAGGAACTGCAGCCTGCCCGGGGTGGTATCGATGCCGTTCTGGTCGCGCAGCTGCAGCGCGATGGTGGGGGTGCGGTTAACCCAGGCGTTCTCCGCGTAGGGCCGCCCGTCGAATGCGGCGTCCACTTCGGGCGGCTGGTCATCGGCCGCCCAGAGGAGCGTGTAAAGGCCAGACTCCCGAATCGGGGCGGTGATTCTCCCGCCATCGGCGGCGGCGGGCAGCCGGACCCATTTCCGGGTATCGCCGGCCAGGCGGAAGAGCGCGGCGGAGGCGATGGCGCCGGGGAGTGAATCCGCACCGGTGACGGTGATGGAGAAGAGCACCCCCTCCGCAATCGACTCGGGACGGCTGAAATGGAGGCTGTAGACCGGCAGGCTGCTGCTGGCGGCGAAATCGGGCTGCTCGTGCAGCTGCGCCGGGGCGAGGCGCTCCACCCTGAGGACGCAATTTTCGCCCACGGAGTTGGGCGAGGCGATGCAGAGAGCGCGGTCATCAGGGCGCAGGGTGTCGGCTGTCCCCGGGAAGAACCGGAAGCCGGCGCCGGCCTGCAACGCATAATGAACCGGTGTGACGGTCGTCCGGGTTTCAAGCACACCCGCCTGGCCGGTCTCGATGCGGAAACGGATGGTGATGGTGCCGGGGGAGGTCCAGAACGGAAAGGCGGCCAGGGCGCCGGTGTAGGGGCGCACGGCAACGGTGTCGCCGGCGAGGTGATGCCAGCTGCCGTCGGAATCCTGCCGGTACTCGAGAGCGATCCTCGCCATGCCGGAGCCGTTGCCCCAGTTCATGACCGGAAGAAAAAGAGTCGGACGCTCCTCTCCGCCCCAGCTCAGGCGGTCGGTCATGGCCTCGATGTTGAGCCGGCCGGCGGGATCATGCGCGTAATAGCCGGAGAGGACGGCGCCGCCGCCGGCATAAAAGGCCAGGAACTGACAGGAGAGGGGAACCCAGTAGGATTTGACGGCAAGGCTGTACCACCCGGGCCCGGCCTGCTCCATGCGCAGCGTATCCCCGCGGAAAAGGCAAAAGACCGACTCCGGCTCGGTGCGGCTGTAGAGCTGCACCAGAAGGCGCAGTGAATCCTGCTCAGCCGGAATCACTCGCAGGGAATCAAAAAAGGCCCGGCCGAGCGAAAAACGGGCTGCGCCATGGGTCTGCTGCAGGCCGAGACCGTCCACACCGTGGAAACGGAGAATGCCGTCTCCATCCGCAGCCGCAGCCGGGAGGGGCATGCGGTGCTCCGTCCGGTTGGCTCCGAAGCTGATGGTTCCACCCGCAATCGGCAGCCCCCTTTCGATCTCGTACTCCACGGTGGCGGTGCCGGGAGCGAAAGGCCACTGCAGGGTCACAGCCAGGGTGTCGCCGGCTGCGGCGAGGGGATTGGCGATCTCGACCTCCGTGCGGGCGGCGGGCAGGCGCAGGCGCGTGGCCGGATCCCCGAAGATGGTGTACTGGTTGACCTCGGCCCGGGCGATATCGCTGCCGTAATACTGGCTGAAATAGCGGATCTTGCCCGCGGTCAGCAGCTCGCCGAGGGTGGCTTCCGGATTCTCATAGAGGCAGGACATGATCGCCGACTGCAGCATGTCGTCGTTCTCAAGCCAGCCATAGCCGCCGGCGCCGAAAAAGGCCATGGTGCCCTTTTCGGGCGCAAAGAGCATGGTCTCGGCGAGATTTTCGCCCACAGGCTGCTCGAAGGCTCCGGTGAAACAGGTCATGCTGAGAATGAGGGGGTAGCGGCCGCGGTTGTTCATGGCCGCCACATCCTCGAGCCCGAGCAGGCCGTCGTCCGACCAGATCGCGCCGCCGCCATGGCCGTGAAAACCGATCACGCTGCAGCCCTGATCAATGAAATCAAGCAGCTCGGGAGTATTACCGAAAAAGGGATCAGGCGAACGGCCGGGATCGGAGGTGGTGAAGAGCATCGCCGGCGACCAGGCCGGCGGCGCTTTGGCGGCGAGGGCCATCCCCTTGGTCCGGAAGATCATGGTGTTGCCGCCGACGAAAAGGAGACGGTTGTGCCAGTCGCCGTTCACGGCGCCGGTCTCATGGTCGATGATCTTGTCGACGACGACCTCAAGCTGATCGGGAGTGCGCGCGGGCAGGCGGCCGATGCAGAGATCGGGAATCTCATCCTCGCCCTCGAGCAGAGTATACCAGAAATCGCTGGCGGAAGCGCCATATTTCAAAGTCTGACGCATGTAGACCGGGACCAGGTCGAGCGTGTCGCCGCGCACAGGGGTCCGCAGAAAGGAACCGTCGCCGGCGAGCAGGCAGTACTTCAACGGCCAGCGTCCCGCCGCCCACTTGAGAAAGGCCTTGATGGCCAGCGGACTGCGGCGGCCGTGGTTGAGATAGTTAAAGATATCCTCCACCGCCACGCCGGCGGCCCGGTGGCCCTGGCTCTGGCGGTGCTGCATCAGTCCGTTGAGCGCGCTCCCGGCGAGAAAGCTGCGGGGGGCGATCACGACGTAATCGATGTCGCCGGTCGATGAGGGCTGCCACTGCGGCCGCACTGCTTCGATGCGCAGCGGCGATTTCTTGGCCGAGGCGGCGACTGCGATATAGCGGACATCGTGCGAGGGCACCGTGTCGTAGAACTGGAGGTGCATCGAGCGCAGCCCGTCCCTGGCGGTGGCCTCGGCTGCAGTGGTGCCGGAGATCCGGCTGGCGCCGAGCTTGAAAATTTCGACCGCCTCATCGGCAAAGCCGTCGATGGTGAAGCGGAAAAATCCGGGTTCTTCCTCCGGCGGGATGGTGAATTCAAGCCACCCCCCGTCCGCCCGGTAAAGGCGGGGATAGGTGACCTCGAACCAGTTGAGGGCGATATAGTCGGTCCGGGTGGGATCGAATTCATTGACCAGGGTGAGTGTGTTATTCTCGGCGCTCAGGGAAGCGGCCAGCAGGCCGATGACCTCCTGGCTCTGCAGATCGATGATGCCCTGCCGTTCACCGCGGCCGCGCGCGGCGAAACGGTCATTCAGAAAGACCGCCGCCTGATGGGGCTCGGTGTAGGCTGTCGTCAGTCCGGTGAGCATGACCCGCACCTTGACGGGCAGGAGGGAACGGGCGTCGGGATAGCGCAGGGAGAAGGGATAGCTGCGTTTGTGGCCGGCAGCGAGGCCGCCGTCATAGAGCCAATGGTCGCGGAGGGAATCGGCCATCGAAATATCATCAAAGGTGGTGAAGTAATTGTCCTGCTCCACATGCACCGTCTGAAAAAAGGCGTAGGGGATGCGCGCGGAGCGGGAGGTGGCGCTTTCGCTGTACTCCTCCTCCATCCGGACTCCCGCCTCGCCCTCCCAGTCGAGCCAGTAGATGTTGCTCCTGCTGAAAGGGTCCTGATAAAGGTCCGGTGTGGCCGCCGGGGCCTCCCTGCGCAAGCCGGTGCCATAGAATTCAATGCTCTCACCGGCATCCAGCTGACCGTTGTTGCCGCCGTTGAAGAAAAAGGGGACCCCGGTTCCACCGCAGCTCAACCGCAGCCTGGCCACATCGATATCGAGCAGATCGATCCCCGCCTTGCGCAGGTCAGCGCCGGTGACCCGGTACCAGCCCGGCTCATCGACGGTGAATCTGACGCGGCCGGGCGCGGAAAAGGCGCCCTGATCGCCGCCGCTGATGCGCGCCAGCGGCGCAGAGGCCACCATCTCAACAGCGCCTGAACCGGCCAGAGCCGGCAGACGGGTGGCAAGGGGCAGAGCCCCGCTCCCGGTCAGCTCCAGCCGCATGGAGGGGCAGCGCGACAGCGTGCCGGTCGCTGCGTCATAGTGCCAGGGGTAGATCCGCAGCAGCCAGAGCCTCTGCCGGCCGGCGGCGCCTCCGTACTCGACCTCAGCCTGACGGGCGGGGCCGGAACGGAGCTCCCGCTGCCACGGAACGGTGACGGCGGCTGTGCCTGTGACCGGCAGGTCGGTGCTGAGCCCCAGCGGCGCAATGGCCGTGCGCTCCCCGGCGGCGGCGGAGA
This sequence comes from bacterium, assembly GCA_035388125.1. GTDB lineage: Bacteria > Zhuqueibacterota > Zhuqueibacteria > Residuimicrobiales > Residuimicrobiaceae > JAKPUX01. The sequence goes on from DAOOPF010000019.1 coordinate 28,787, forward strand.
GAATCCGCAGATTGACCTCCTGGACCGGCCAGTCGATGAGCAGCGTCTGAAAGGGGAGAGCGGGGTTTAGCCCATCCTGAAGGAGGGGCCAGGGGGAAAAACGGAAAGAGGTGCTGAGGCCGGATTCATCCGCAAGCGTGTCGGGCTGAATGGAAGGGGCGGTGATCTCGATGATCAGCCGCTCCGGACCTTTTTCGAGAATACGGTGCCACTCCGCGGCCGGGGCCGGAAGCGCAACTGACCAGACCAGCAGGAACAGACAGCGTATCAAACGATCTTTGCAGTAAGTGGGGAACATGGCGTTCAAAGGATGCCTTATCGACAGGCTCAGGGCCAGCTGCTGCAGAACTTTATACCAGCCATCAGTTATTCTATCCATTTGGGCCGACATATGCGCTCTTTTTGCGGCGCGGCCGCGCAGCGTGCTTTCGACCCATAACAAAAAGTACCACTGCCCGGCCTCCTTTGCGGAAGAGAATATTCGGCCCCGGCCTTACTGGATGCGGAGCATCTTGCGCGCAGCCGTGAAAGAGCCGGCCCTGAGGAGGCAGAAATAGACTCCGCTCGGCAGGCGGGAAGCTTCAAAGCGAACCTCGTGGCTGCCGGCGTGCTGCATCCCGTCGGCCAGGAGAGCCACCTCACATCCGAGCGGATCGTAGACGGCGAGATGGACGCCGGCGGCGACCGGCAGCCGGTAGCGGATCACGGTCGTGGAATTGAAGGGATTGGGATAGTTCTGCTCCAGTGCAAAGAGCACGGGCGCCGCAGCCGGCTCCGCCTCCACACCAGCTGTGGAGGGTGTGGTTATCGCAGCCACAGCAGCCAGGGTCATCTGGGCGACCTTGCGCACCAGCCTGAAATTGACCGTTCCGGAGGAATCGTCCGAGGTGTGATAAAAGGGATTGGCCCTGTAAAAGGCGTTATTATCCCAGGGCGGGGCGTTTTCGATCAGACAGATAGCCGGAAAACCCTCCGTCCAGTAGGGCTCATGATCGCTGTAATTGGCTGAAGTGCTCTTCTTGAGCCCGACGGTCAGGTCCAGGCCAAGGCTGTCCCGGGCCGCGCGGAATTCCAGCGCCAGCGCCTCGGAAGCGGCGTCGCAGATGATCGACTGGTAATCCACGTAGGGATTGTAGCCGATCATGTCGACAGAGACCATGCCGGCGATCTCTTCCCCGGCCGCCCTGGAATGCCGGGCTGCAATGCGGCTGCCATTGTGGTTTTTATAGTCAGCGGGATTGCTCTCCTCCGCGGCAAAGGCGATCAGCCGGATCGTGCAAGCCGGCGTAAAACCGAAAGCCGGATCGCTCAACAACCGCGCCAGCTCGAGCAGGACCGCAACTCCGGTGGCGTTGTCGTCCGCGCCGGGGGCGCGCATGGTCGCCCATTCACTGTTCCAGATGGCGCTCCCCATCCTGCTCCCGGAGCAGTCGTGATGGGCGCCGATGACGAAAACCCGCTCGGGCCGGCTCGAACCGGGAATGGTCGTGATGATATTGCGCTGCAGCCGGGTCGTAAAACCGGGCCGCGCCTCCAGCCGGAAGCTGTCCACCTCGACAAAATCCAGATGGTGAAGGGAATTCAGCTCACGGAGGATATAGGCGACACCACTGTCGTTGCCGGCGGTGTGGCGCACGCGCGACCAATGCCCTCCGGCCCGCTCCAGCTGCCGGGTATGCCCGATCAGCCTCTGCTCGGAAATCGAGTCGGCCATGGCCCGAACAAGGTCGGGCACAGCTGCCCGGCCCGGCAGGGCCGCGATGATCAGCAGGAACAGTGTGGCACAGTACTTGAGCGTCTTCATTCTCAGGCAGCTCCAGCAGGAGAAGATGGGCCTTGCGCGGCGAACCCGGCCGGGCAGCGGCAAGATCCGGGCAAGACCGGGTTAAATTATAGTAAAGATAGGCATGTGCAGTCAAAAAACCAAGGAGATAATATGGCGCCGCGCCGCCGCGAGGATTTCACCCTTGATGCCAATTTGCGCACTTTTTTTGTTGCATGGCGCGCATAAAATGTGTATCAATACATATATCGCTCAACCAGCCATGCTGTCAAAGGAGAACGCATGAAAATCGAACCGACCTACCGGATGTACTATGTGGCACCGCCGGAGGAACTGGAAGAGATCGCCGACACAGTCGAGGAGGTAGTGGGCCATCTGGACCAACCCCAATACCACACCGTGCTGCATATCCTGGCCCAGCGGCGCCCCTGGCGGCCGCGCCACACCGGCTGGGTCAATGTCATCGATCAGATCCTCCATTTCGGCTATGCGGTCATTGTCTTTCTGCCCTTGATGATCTGGCCTTCCTGGTATACGGCGGCAGCGGGAGGGCTGCTGCTGGGCGCCATCCGGGAATGGGAGCAATGGAAAGAGCTCGATCTCAAGATCCCGATGATACCGGACCGGCTGCAGGACGTCCTCTTTTTCGGGATCGGCGCCGTCGTCCTCTATTTCATCATTGACGCCTTTGTCAACTGAAAGTCGCTGCTTTCTCATTCACGTCCGGATCCGCCTATGCTTATCGCCCATCTCTCCGACCTCCATCTGGGCTTCACCCCGGATCGCGATGCCATGATCGCGCAGCGGCTTGGCGAGCTGCGCGAGATCGCTCCCCACCATCTGGTGATCACTGGCGACCTCAGTCAGGCCGGCCGCAGCGAACAATTCACCGCTGTGCGCGAACTGCTCCGTCAAAACTGCTTTTATGATCCGGCGCGGCTGACACTCATCCCCGGCAACCACGACCTCTTTACTTTCTTCTTCAAGGATTTCCATGCCGGCAGCGATCTCTATGCCAAATGGCACCGGCTCCCGCGCACGGCACGGCAGCTCTACCGCTACGGCTGGCAGGAGTATGAGGCGGACCTGGCGCGTTTTCATACCGCCTTCAGCGAGGCCTTTCAAGGCATCATCACCCTGAATGAGTCCGGAAGCATCTCCTATCCCTTCATCAGGATTCTGGACGGCCGGACCGCCCTGATCGCCCTGGAATCAAACCGGCTGCTGCCGCAGATCCGCGCGAACGCGGCCTGCTCCAACGGTCTGGTCGACCTCGCCAGCGCAGAGCGCATCCTCGCCCATCCCGCTCTGGAGAACAGGCGCAAAATCGTCCTGCTTCACCATCCGCTTCTGCCGGAACAGCTGGTTGCGGCGAGGATGGGCAAGCTCTACGCCTCGATGACCAGAATCAGGAATCGGGAGGAATTCATCGGGCTTTTAAACCGGTCGGGGGTCGATCTGGTGCTGCACGGCCATTACCATCATCATGAGGAATACCACATCGGGGAAGGCATACCGGTATTGAACAGCGGGGAGATCGAGCATTGGCATCTGATCGATAGTGACGAGGAGGGCGTCCGCATTACTTCACGGGAATGAAGCCCTGCGTCCGCCCTCCTCTCATTTACTCCCGGATACCGATCAGATCCAGCATAAAAGCATACTCCATGGCGATCTCTTTCATGCGGCGGAACCGGCCGGAAGCACCGCCATGCCCGCTCTCCATGTTGGTCCAGAGCAGCAGGGGATTCCGGTCGCTCTTCATGACGCGCAGTTTGGCCACCCACTTGGCCGGCTCAAAATACTGCACCTGGGAGTCATGCAGTCCGGTGGTCACCAGCATCGCCGGATAGGCCTTTGCTTCCACCTGATCATAGGGGGAGTAGGAAAGCATATAGTCATAATAAACCTTGTCTTCCGGATTGCCCCACTCATCGAATTCGCTGGTGGTCAGGGGGATGCTCTTGTCCAGCATGGTCGTGACAATGTCGACGAAAGGCACAGCGGCCACAACCCCTCTGAAAAGATCGGGCCGCATGTTGACCACTGCACCCATCAAAAGGCCGCCGGCGCTGCCGCCCATCGCGAAGAGCTTTTCCGGAGTGGTAAATTTTTGCGCGATGAGATATTCGGCGCAGTCGATAAAATCATAAAAAGTATTCTTCTTTTTAAGCAGTTTGCCCTCCTCGTACCAGCTGCGCCCCATCTCCTGACCGCCGCGGATATGGGCGATGGCGTAAACAAAGCCCCGGTCGAGCAGGCTGAGCCGGACCGAACTGAAACCGGCATCCATGCTGGCGCCATAGGAGCCATAGCCGTAAAGCAGCAGCGGATTGGCGCCATTGCGCACCATCCCCTTGCGATAGACCAGGGAGACCGGAACACGAACCCCGTCACGGGCGATGGCGTAGTGACGTTCCGCCCGATAATTTGACGGATCAAAACCGCCCAGGACCTCCTCCTGTTTGAGCAGCTTTTTCTCGCGGGTGATCATGTTGTAATCAAAGGTCGAATTCGGCGTAGTCAGGGAGGTGTAGCTGTAGCGCAGCCACTCGGTATCGAACTCCCGGTTGATCGAAATTCTTGCGCTGTAGGTCTCCTCGCCAAAATCGAGATCGTGGCCGCCATCCCCTTCCCATGGCTTGATGCGCAGCCGGATCAGGCCATCCTTGCGTTCCTGTACGACCAGGGCCGGCCTGAAAAGCTCGAACCCTTCCAGCAGAACATCCTCGCGGTGCGGAATGAGCTCTTGCCAATGGGCCTTGCCCGTCTGCTCGAGCCCGGCCGTCATCAGCCGGAAATTCTTCGCATCGAGATTGGTGCGGATATAAAAGACATCATTATAGTGCTCGACTTCGTATTCATGATCGCGCTCGCGCGGCTGGAAAATCCTGAATTGAGCCCCGGTTTCACCAGCCGGCAGGAATCTGTACTCGGTCGAGAGGGTGCTCGTCGATGCGATAAAGATGTACTGGTCGGACTTGGACTTGAAGACCATGGTATTGAAGGTTTCATCTGTTTCGTCATGAACCAGCAGATCCTCCCCGACCGGCGTACCCAGCAGATGGCGCACCACCTTGTGCGGACGCAGGGTCAGCGTGTCGATCACGGTGTAAAAAAGGGTCCGGCTGTCCGCAGCCCAGACGGCCGGGCCGCTGGTGTTGGCGACAGCGTCCGTGAGCAGCCTGCCGGAATCGAGATCCTTGACGTGCAGGGTATATTTCCGCCGGCTGAGGGTATCCACTCCGAAAGCGAGCAGGCGGTTGTCCGGGCTCACACTCAACCCCCCGACGGCATAAAACGCGTGTCCCGCGGCCATATCGTTGACGTTGAGCAGGATCTCCTCAGGGGCTTCCAGAGTGCTTTTCTTGCGGCAGTAGACAGGATACTCCTTGCCCTCCTCATACCGCGAATAATAATAGTACCCGTGATCGCGATACGGCACGGAGAGATCGGTCTGCTTCATCCGGCCGATGATCTCGTTGTAGAGCTTTTCCTGCAGGGGCTCCGTGGGCCGGAGGATCGACCGGGTATAGTCATTCTCCGCCTTGAGATAATCGATGACCCGGGGATTCTCCCGCTGGTTGAGCCAGAAGTAATTATCCACGCGCGTGTGGCCATGGATCGTCAAGGGTGCCGGAATGATCGCCGCCATGGGCGGCCTGGCAGCTTGCTCTTCGCCGGCCTGAGGCTGTGCCCATGCCGTGGGATATAACACAACCTGTAAAAGCAGAAAAAGTAATAAAAATTTGCGCACGATGAACTCCCGCATGTTAGCATGAAAGTAAATTATCTATGAATTAGGCAACTGCTCTCCGGTCGGCACCTCACGCCCTTTTTCATCTCGGCACCCGGGTAGGATAGACCGCCACATCGGGTGCATAATACCTCTGCATCGTGACGCACTCCGCCTGGCTGATGGGCAGATCCGGCTTGCAGCCGCGATAGACCGGCGCATAGAAGCGGAGTGTTCCGGCCATCACGGGAACTACGAACTTGACAGTGTGAGAGTTCCCCGCTGGGACCGGCTGCTCATAACCCTCCCAAAAACAGATGTGCATGGCATGATCCACCCAGCCGGTATCACTTTTGGTGCTGTAATAGATCTGATTGCACCCCTCCAGAAAGACCGTCTTTTCACCCCGGTTGAAAAGGGTGATAGTGATCTCATCGCTCGGTGCAGCTCTGAGCTTGCTCACCGTAATCTCGATCAGCTCTTTTTCCGGATCGATGATCTCATCGATCCAGTCGCAGCCTGTGACCAGCAGGGCCGCTAACACTATCAAAAACAATGGATATTTCATAGGCCACTCCTGCACTGCCGCCCGGCTTTCGCCGGCAGCGTTAAAATGAAAACTATTGAAATATAGCCGCCGGAGGGATGCAAGTCAATCAAATTATACGTAAACAACGGCACTCTGTTTCCCGTCGCGAACGGGCACCATACCAACACGGAGCGCAACACTATTATACGTAAACAGTACCACTCTGTTTCTTGCTTGTGATAAATGATAATCTTGCGTACTTTTTTACATGTCCGTAACAGAAAATAGCGAGGAAAAATGAAAAACCTCATCGCCTCTATTTTGTTCGCCC
>DAOOPF010000020.1:0-34115 GCA_035388125.1 bacterium
GAGGGAGAGCGCCAGGGCGATGAGCAGTGCTTGATAACCGAGATCTGCCAAGCGAGGTTCCTGTCTGAAAGTGAAAGGATATACTCTAAGGTACGCTGTTTAAGCTCTTATTTCGTGTGAAAATATAAAGAATATGGCCTTGAACTGCAACAGAAAAAGGCCGGCCGCTCTGTTCGGGCGGAAGAATTAGTAAAAGGAATAAATAGTTGAAGAAAATGGAGAAAACTATTGCATCTGGCAATTTAAGATGATATATTTAAACGAAAGGATTAGTAATAATAGCAAACATAACGAAGTATTCTATTTGTTTAATAGAAACAATAAGATATATACATAAAAATTGCACAGCCGCTGTTGATCCGGCGGGCTCTGCAGGGTGGAAGGGGCCTGTTTCATGCTGAATGAGGAGCGACGCAATAAAATTCTGGAGACTCTGGCGCAGCAGCGCCGGCTTTTGGTCTCCGAGATGGCGCAGGAGCTTGCAACGACGCCGGTGACCATTCGTAAAGATCTCATTGTTCTGGAAAAACGAGGGTTATGTCAGCGGGTGCACGGCGGGGCGATCCTGCCCCAGTCCTCTGATGTCGATCTGGCTCTGACGGAAAAGGAGCACCTGCACTCGCGGGAGAAAGAGCGGATCGCCCGGGTTGCGGAGAAGCAGATCAACGATGGCGATGTGATCATTCTTGACTCCGGTTCCACGACCACGGCGATTGCCAGGCGGCTCCGGACACGGAGGAATATCACGGTCATCACCAATGCCGTCAACATCGCCTGGGAGCTGGCGGCCAGCGAAAATGCGGTCATTCTCCTCGGCGGTACGGTGCGGGAGAAATCTTTCTCGCTGGTCGGCCCGATTTCGGAGGCGGCGATTTCCCGGCTGATGGCGGACAAGCTTTTTCTGGGGGTTGACGGTATCGATCTTGAGGTCGGCTATACGACTCCGAATCTGCTGGAAGCCAACATCAACCGTCTCATGCTCCAGTCGGCTGCGGAGGTTATTGTTGTGGCCGACTCGTCCAAATTCGGCCGCAAGAGCCTGGGCGTTATCGCAGAAGTATTGGCTGCCGGCCAGATTATCACCGATGACAAGATCCCGGCGGGGGTTCATCAACGGCTTGTCGCTCTGGGTATCAAAGTAACTATCGCTTGAAAGGAGCCACGTTATATGGTTTTGGCTGAATATCAGGACGGATATACCTATCAGGAGATCATCCGCCAGCAGGATATCTGGCGCTCGGCGCGGCCGCATCTGGACCGGTTTGCATCGTCGGCCTCGGGGTGGGTAGATGATCATCGGGAGTATCTTTGGGTATTTTCGGGCTGCGGAACCTCCTATTATCTGGCGCAGACCGCGGCTGCCCTTTTTGAGCTGATCACCGGCTTCCGCACGCGGGCGGTGCCCTCCTCTGAAATTCTGATCAATCCGCAGCTGGTCTTCAATCCGCACGAGCGCAATTTACTGGTGGCCATTTCGCGCTCCGGGACGACTTCTGAAACCCTGCTGGCTGCGCAAAAAGCCGCCGGAGAGCTGCAGGTCCCGGTGGTTTCCGTCTCCTGCGATAGTCAATCCCCCCTGGCCAGGGCGGGGGTGCTCACGCCGGAGTTTCCCTTCCCTGCCGAACAGAGCGTTGTTATGACGGGCTCTTTCACCATGATGCTTTATGCTCTGGTGCACCTGGCGCTGCAGAGCCGGCCGCAGTCGGGGCTGCTGGAGCTGTTCGACCAGGTGCCGCAGGCCAGCCGCAGGGTGATGCTGGAGCATGAAGCGGCGGTGGCGGCCGCGGCGGAGCGGGCGACCGAACTCGAGTCCGACTTTTGTTTTCTCGGCCAGGGTCCTTTTTTCGGCCTCGCCAATGAGGCGGCGCTGAAGATCAAGGAGATGGCCATTTCGACCTCGATCAGTTTTCACGCCCTGGAATACAGGCACGGCCCGATGTCGGTTGTGCGCGACGATACGGTCATCTGCATTCTGCTCAGCCAGGCCGGAGCCGGCTATGAACTGCAGCTGGCCCGCGATATGAAGAATCTGGGCGCCCGGGTGCTGCTTTTCCATGGCGATTCCGCTGTTGAGGCCAACGGAGCGGTTGGATTCAGGATGCCGGGCAAATTCGGCGACCTCTTCAATGCATTTATGTATATGCCGCTGCTGCAGTTGTACGGTTATTACCACGCCCGTTTCAAGGGTATCAATCCGGATGCCCCCAAGAATCTTTCGGCTGTTGTTATGCTTGATTATTAGAAGCGGGCCGGAAGCGGGGGTGAGGCGTATCGGGAGGCGAGCAGGAGCCAAAACTTACAGGTGCTGAAAAGCAGCCAGGCGTGAACAGTTTGTTCCATGCCGGTCTTGAGGCCGGCTGAGAGGAGACGTTGGGCAGCCATCTTTTAAAACAGCTGGGGTCGGTTTGGCTGATGCTGGTGTGTGGCTTGCCACCACTGCATGGAGAGGGGCTCCAGTCCGGAGAGGTCCCTCTGCACAGCAGCGGAGAGTTGGCCTTCGATGTCGACATCTACCAGATGAAGGGCGGTGGCGACAGCACAAGACTGGAGATCTGCTACACCTTTGATTTCAATCCCGCTGTCCGGCAGGATTCGCTGACGCTGATCATCCGCCTGGGGCTGACATCGGGGAGCGTCCGCTACGCCGGCCTGCAGGAGCGGAAGGCGCTGGCCCGGGCGCCGGCAGGAGGGGATGCGCTCCTTCGATTTGTTGATATCAAGAAATTTTCTGTTTTACCCGATACCCTCGATCTGCAGCTGAGCATCGAGGATTCCGCCCGCAGCCGCCGCGGCGAGGTTTCGGCGCGGTTCAGGGTCCGCGATTTCAGTCGCGCTTTTTCCATCGGTGATCCGGTTTTTCTCTCCTCCCTGCACCGGCCGGACGGTCGAGCAGACCAGAATTTCCTCCGCAGCGGCCTGCTCATGCTCCCCAATCCCTCTCGGATCTATTCCTCGGACAACACAACCAACGCCCTTTTTTATTTTGAAATCAACGGTCTTCCTTTCGATCCTGCCCGGCCGGGCGCCTATTCCCTGCGCTACACCGTCAGGGATATGATCGACAGGGAGGTTTTCGCCCAGGAGCGCGCCGATCTGCCCGTGACGAGCGCCAACAGCTCCCGGGTCGAAAAGATACCGCTGCAGGAGCTTGCCGCCGGAGTTTACCGGTTGACAGTGCAGCTGACCGAGCAGGGCTCGGGAGAGAGTGTTGAGGCAGTGCGCTATTTTCAGCTCTCCGGGCCGAAAGGAGAGGCGATATCTTCCGCCGGTGTCGATGAGGAGAGCGTGCAAAAGCTGTTCGATCAGATCAGCTGGCTGGTGCCGAGGGAGGAAAAAGCATTTTTCAACGGGCTGAACAAGGCAGGCAAGGCCGAGTATATCGTTCGTTTCTGGCTTGCCAGGGATCCCACCCCAGGGACTCCCGAGAATGAGGCGATGGTCGAGCACTTCCGGCGTTTGAATCATGCCGGGCAAGCCTTCAAGGGGGGATTGAAGGCTGACATGGCGCGGATTTACATCCAGTATGGACCACCCATGGAGGTGAGGCGCATGGCCTCCACTTCATACTATGCCAGCCCGGTCGAAATCTGGACCTATGGGTTGAACGGCAGCACCGAATTTGTCTTTGTCGATCGCACGGGCGATGGCGCCTATCAGTTGATGCATTCCAATCACCCTGATGAGATCGCCAATCCGGAGTGGGAGAGTCAAATCAATTAACCAGGGCAAACTGGAGGTGAACTTGATTGGTTCAAAAGATCAGTGCAGGTGTTTTTAGTTTTTTAATAGTTGAGCCAAAGAAGTCGAATTATTAACAAAAGGAGTCAGCGATATGAGATGCCTCAGCAAATCGATTTTGTCCATTTCGATCCTCCTTCTCATTTTTCTCGCCGCCAATGTCAATGCGGCTGCTGCGGGAAAGATCAGCGGCAGGGTGACGGACAGGTCGACCGAAGAACCTCTGCCTGGCGCCAATGTCCTTCTCAAAAATACGACGCTTGGCGCGGTGACGGATCGTGACGGCTATTACGTCATTCTCAATGTGCCTCCGGGCGCATACAGCCTTCAGGCCTCCATGGTGGGTTACGCCACCATGGTGCAGGAAAACCTGAAAGTGAGCATCAATCTGACTACAACGGCCAATTTTGCCATGCCGCAGCAGACCATCCAGGGCGAAACGGTGGTGATCCAGGCCAGCCGGCCTGTGATCCAGCAGGATGTCTCTTCCAGCATGGTGATCGTCAGTGATGAGGCGATCCAGAACAGGCCGCTGGAAAATCTGGAGGAGCTGCTCGCCACGGAAGTGGGTATCGATCTGGCCGCTTCCACGGATGGAACCGGTCTGGTTGTCCGCGGCGGCGAGCTGAACGAGACCAACATTGTCATCGATGGACTCTCCACGCGCAACGAGCGCAACCAGCAGCCGCTGACGGTGCTCAGTCTGACGGCCATCAAGGAGATCGAGATCCTGACCGGCGGTTTCAATGCCGAGTACGGGGACATCCGTTCAGGCATGGTCAGCGTCATTACCAAGGAGGGCAGCCTCGACCGCTATTCGGTCAATGCCGATATGCGCATGAGTCCTGCGGCGCGCAAACATTTCGGCCCGAGCCCCTACAGCATCGACGGCCCCTTCTGGCAGGTCTATGCCGGGCCCGATGCCTTTACGGGTGTGACCGAACAGATGGTCAAGAGCGGCAACTATCCCTTCGCTTTTGTCGGCTGGAACGAGGTCGCACGTCAGTACAATGCGGACCCGGATCCGGGCAACGACGTGACGCCCCAGGAAGCTCTCGAAGTCTGGAAATGGCAGCACCGCATCCGCAAGTATGCCGACAAGCCCGACTACATCGGCGACATTTCACTCAGCGGGCCGGTTCCCTTTACCAATGTCTCCTTTCTGCTCTCCCAGCGCTATGAGAATCTGCAGCTGATCTACCCCTTCTCACGCAACAATTCGGTCGCGAGCACTACCCTGCTCAAGCTGACCACCAACATCACCCCCAAGATCAAACTCTCTTTCAACAACCAGTACATGAACCTCAACGGTGTGGCGGGCAGCATCTATGAAGGGTCGACCGGACTCATCACCGGCAGCCGAGAGGGTTCCCAGTATGCCCAGAACGCCTTTTTCTGGCGCTACATGTGGCACGATGCTGCGTTCAACCCCGCGCAGGTCCGGCAGTATCGCGGCGGTCTCTCCCTGACGCATGTGCTGAACACCACCACCTATTACGATACTCGTTTGGAGTACACCAACTACAGCATCAAGCAGGAGCCGGAGGGCACGCGCGATCCGGACGGCATCAAAAAGATCGGCAATACCTATTACGATGAAGCGCCGTGGGGCTATGTGCGCGGCACCTCCATCAGCGAAAAGTATGACATTCTCAATGAATTCCTGATGTCAGGCGGCGGTCGCGGCCAGGACCATTCACGTTATTACGGCCTCCGCTTCAGCTTTGATTTTGTCTCGCAGCTCAACCGCCATAACGAACTCAAGACCGGCATTGAGGCCGATTACACGACCTTCAAGGAGCGGCGGGAGATCAACCACTCCCAGACCACCCAGCCGGTGACCGAGGCGCCTTACAACTGGTGGTATTACAACCAGTCCCCGATCAAACTGGGGGCATACGTGCAGGACAAGCTGGAATTCCAGGGCATGATCGCCAACATCGGCGTGCGCATGGATTACATGCAGCCGGGGATAGATCCCTATAATCTGGATCCTGCCTACATTTTCTCCTCACTGCCCTACTCGCTGGAATCGTACCGTGCGGGCGCCAACAGCTTTAACCAATTCAAGACCGGGGAGAAGGCCTACAAGCTCTATCTCAGTCCGCGTCTGGGCATCTCCCACCCCGTCACGGCTTCCAGCAAGATCTTTTTCAATTATGGCCATTTCTATCAGGCGCCTGTGACCGACCGTCTCTTTACAGTGCGTCCGGAATCCCGCGGGGCCGAGCTGCCGAACATCGCTGCCGAGTGGCCGCGTACCGTGGCCTATGAACTCGGCGTCGAAGTCAGTTTCATGCAGTCACTGCTGCTCCGCTTTATGGGCTACTACAAGGACGTCACCAACCAGCTCAGCCAGCAGGACATCATTGCGCTGAATGGCGAGAGCACGGTCTCGACCTGGGCCAACAACAGCTATGCCGACATCCGCGGTCTGGAGATGCGTCTTGAAAAGCGCCAGGGGTTATGGTGGTATGGCTGGGCCTCCCTGGAGTACATGGTCAAGAGCACCGGTTTTACCGGCCTGCGCTACATTTACGAAGACCGGCAGCTGGCTGACCAGCAGCGGGAAAACACCAACCAGCAGCGGGGCTATCCGGTTCCCTCCCTGATGGTGAATCTGAATTTCAAGACGCCGCAGGACTGGGGTCCCAAGGTGGCGGGTGTGCGGCCCTTGGGCGACTGGCGACTCAATATTCTCCAGGAGTGGTCTGATGGCGGCAAGGATCTGCTCAATCCGACTGCGCTTCTCAGCGAGCAGCACTGGGCGGATGTCATCGACTATGCCAACACTGACCTCCTGATCGAGAAGCGTTTTGACATCGGGAAGAATCGCATCGGCTTTTTTACCCAGATTCGCAATCTTTTCAACTATAAAGGATTTCCGAATCCACAGTACTGGAACAAATACGTCGATTCCCTGCATTTCCCGTGGGAAAAAGGCGAACAGAAAGGCAATGACAAGCTGGGCGATTACAAGCAGGATTACATCGATCTCGGCTGGCACTCCTGGTCGCAATTTATCAACCCCAGGGATGTCTACTTTGGCATTCGCATTCAATTCTAATGTAATATCTATCTAGGAGGCCAAAGCTAATGAAGCTTGAATATAGTTCCAAATGGCTAAACCCGCGATTGCTGGCACCCCTGCTGTGTTTGCTCCTCCTGACCTGGGCATCCGCCTTTGGCCAGACCCGGACGCACAACCTGGGTGACTTTAAATTGCGCATCGAAGCGGGCGAATCGATCAACACCAACGAGGTGGCCCCAACCGGCGAGTGGCCGCAGGACCATTTCCGCTATGGCCAGATCGTTTTCCACAACAAGGGATATGTCGTCGGTAAATGGGTGGATTCAACCGGCACCGAGCATATCAAGGAGGAGTTTTTTGATCCCGTCTCCTACAATCGCACGGAGCCCTACGGCATCAAGGAGTATCGCCGTCATGAGCCGCCCGAGGTCTGGGTCTATGCCAACGGGCAGAACCAGCTCTCCTCCCGGCGTTTCGACGGCATTGTCGACCCCTCCATACCGGCGGATGTGATGATTGAACAGCGCTACAAGGCTCTACCCGGCTTTGATGTGCTTGTGCGTTCGTACTCCTATTCCAACCCCGGTCACGACGATTACGTCATCGTCTACAACCGCTATCTGGCCACCTTTGACTGGGATCTGGATCCCCAGCCGGAGACCAATACCAGCCAGACGATCGAGAATGTCTACTTTTTCGTCGGTTACAGTTTCCAGACGGCTGAGGGGACCTACCTGACCTACTCGAGATGGTACGAGGAGGGCAAGGATGACTGGGCCACCTACGAGAAATACACGCCGCAGACGGCTGCCGGCGGCAGGGACCTTTTCGTTTCGTACGGCTGGGACGGCGATTATCCCGACCTGACCGAATTTGAGGCCGACGGGCAGGAATTCGACGACACCGGCGATCCGCGTTTTGCCACCGGGTCCGGCGGTTCTGACCCGCTGCCCTCGGGCGAGTTCGTCTCCACCGGCTATGGCGGTTTTGCCGCGCTCCATGTCGACAAGTCAACCAGCGATCATTCCGATGATCCAACCCAGCCGACCTCCATCATCGCCAATATCAGCATCTACAACGTCTGGGATTCGGATTTCACCGGTTTTGCCACCATCTGGGACTGGGCGGCTTCCGGAACCAGGCAGACTGTGGAGGATCAATCCGGCTGGCCGACCGATGCATCGGGCCAGGAGGATGAATTCCCCTTCCAGGCCTTCGGACCCTACAACCTGGCGCTCGGCGACTCCGTGGTGATTGTCTATGCCGTGGGCGTCAACGGCATCTCGCGCCAGCTGGCGATTGAAAAGGGTCTGGAATGGCGCTCCTGGTATCGTGGCGAAGAAGGTGCTACCTTCGACAACGATGCCAAGAACGAACTGCTGGCCACCGGCAAGGACTCGCTCTTCCAGTCCATGGATCGCGCTCTCCTGGCGTGGCAGCAGGGTCTGAACATCCCGGATCCGCTGCCGGCGCCGGACCTGATGGTGAACTCCGGTCCCAACGTGATCTATCTGGAATGGGAAGATATGGCCGGCGTCAGTGATTATGATACAGGCACCCCCGATCTCTCTCACTATCGCATCTATCGCAAGCGCGGGGATTTTCTGGTCGATACCTATAACGAGCTCAATGCGGACGGCACCCACCTGCAGTGGGAACTGATCGAAGCCAGCATTCCCAAAACCCAGACCACCTATACGGACTCTGGTGTTGTACGCGGTGAGTCCTATCATTATGCCGTCACGGCGGTTGACAATGACGGACTGGAGAGCTCGCGCTATGCCAACCGGTCGGAGCTGTCGGCCTACGCTTTCGCGCCGGGCGCGCCGGATGCGAAAAATGTCCGCGTTGTGCCCAATCCCTATATCGTCAAGGCCGGGGAGCATAATTTCACCGGCGATGACAACAAGCTGCTCTTTGTCAACCTGCCGCCTTATTGCACTCTCTACATCTATACGGCGACCGGCGATCTGATCAAAACCATCGAACATCAAAGCGGAAGCGCCGACGCCACCTGGGACCAGGTGACCGACTCCAATCAGCTTGTCGCCAGCGGTGTTTATATCGTCAGAATCGATGGCGCCAAAAATCTGGAAGGCAAACCCATCGCCAGCTCATTCGAGAAATTCGTCATCGTCCGTTAAGCGATTATGACCCAATCATGATCATGGAGGTAACAATGTATAACATAAGGCGATTAATGATGCCGATGGTTTTGCTGCTCCTCGCGGTCGCGCTGCCGCTGCAGGCCACTGGGCTGAAAAAGATTGCCCAGACCGGCATGAAATGGACATCCATCCCGATGGGGGCCCGATCCGCCGCCATGGGCACAGCCTTTACGGGTGTGGCCAATGACGCCGGCTCCCTCTTTTCCAATCCGGCCGGGATCGCGTTTTGCGAGGGCGGGCATCTTTTCCTCAATCAGACCCAGTGGATCGCTGATATCAGCATCAACTCGGGCGCCGTCAGCTACAACTTGCCGAATATCGGCACCGTTGGCGCGAGCTTTTCCGCGGTCGACTGGGGTACCCTGAATGGCACCATGCGCAGCAACAACGATCAGGGGTATGAGGAGACAGGCACCTTCAGCCCGACCGACTTTGCCATCGGTCTGGCCTACGGACGCCAGCTCTCCAACCAGTTCGCGGTCGGTGGTCATCTGAAATATATGCATGAAGAGTTGGGCTCTACCTTCGAAGGTACTATGGACAAGCCGAAGGAATATAACGCAAAAATGAGCCTGATCGCCTTCGATTTCGGCACCATCTACAGCACCGGCTACAAGAGCCTCAAGATCGGCATGGTCCTGCAGAATTTTTCACAGGAGGCCAAGTACAGATCGGAGCAGTTTCCGCTGCCCTTGACTTTCAAGTTCGGCCTGGCGATGAATGTGCTGGACTTTTGGCTCCAGGAGGGTGGGGAGCATCGTCTGAACCTGGCCGTCGACGCCGTGCACCCGCGCGATTACAGTGAACGCCTCCATTTTGGCATGGAATACGGCTTCAAGGAGATGGTTTTCCTGCGCGGCGGTTACAAGACCAATTATGACGAAGAGAGCCTCTCGTTCGGCGGCGGTTTTCTTTACGGATTCTCCAGCTTCCAGCTGGGTATCGACTATGCCTATCTGCATTTCGACAACTTTGACGCCGTGCAGATGTTTTCCTTTGATTTCAAGTTCTAACCAGGGAAAAACAAAACTTCCAGGGAGAATCTCATGAAAAAAAGTACTTTCTCCAGGCTGTTCACGGTGTTCATCCTTTTGCTTGGCGTAGTTTACATCGCCTGCGAGGGACCGGACCAGCCTGAATATGGCCCGGATCATCCGGATCCCAATCCGACCGGCCTCAATCCGGCGGTGGTCACTGCGGTCAATCCTCCGGCCGGATATCTCAAGGATATCATCGAGATCGATGGATCGGGATTTGATCTGACTCCGGCCAATAATTTTGTCCTCTTCGGGACGAAAACCGGTGAGGTCGTCGCCGCCACAGCCACCCGGCTGCAGGTGCGCGCCCCGATGCTCTCGGATGAAGAGGTGAAGGTGCGGGTTGCCATCAAGGGTTCCGAATTCTGGAGCAATGAGGCCGATTTCACCTTCCTTCCGGCGCTGGCGACCATCGATGAGGAGATCTCCTGGCCGAATGGCATCGCCGTGGATGATGACGGCAATGTTTTTGTCGGATCGGCCAATGATGGTGTCATTTTCCGCATCACGCCCGAAGGCGAGAAGACCGAGTTCGCCCAGGTTCCAGTCAACGGCTCCATCCATTTCGGCCCCAACCACTGGCTCTATGTCTGCGCCATGGGTGAGGGCAAGATTGTGCGCATCTCTCCCGATGGCGGGACCATTGAAGATGTCGTGAGTATTGAATCTCCGGTCGACTTTACCTGGGATGCCAACCATGACCTTTATATCGTAGCCAACGGACAAGGCGTTTTCAAACTGGTTGGTGAGGAGGCGGTACAGCTCGCCGAAGTCGAGAACGGCAAGAACTGCCGCGTCTTTGGCACCCATCTCTATGTCAATGACATCTGGGGCGGGACGATCATTCGCTGGCCGATCACCGCGGAAGGACTGGGCGAGGTCGAAACCGTTCTCGAAACCGATTCCCCCTCCGCGCTCGAATTCGACGTGAACGGTCTGCTCTACTTCTGCAAGGCCTGGGAGACCAGCTTTTACGTCATCAACGCCGAGGGCAACGAAGAGGTCCTTTATGAGGGCGAGCTGATGACGCCGATGCGCTATACCGCCTTTAAGGGTAAAACCTGCTACTTTGTCTATCCGGGCTGGGGCGATGTCGGGGGTGTGATGAAGGCCTACATCGGGGTGGAACAGGCGCCTGATTACGGCACCATGTAAAGATGAATCAGAGGGGCGGTTCATTACAGACCGCCCCTTTTTTAAAACCGGCCGGCCTCAGCGCCGGCTTGCTTTTCTAAACTCGAGAGTGCGATGAAGAATCTGCTGTCCGTCATACTGCTGTTCCTGCTTGCGGTTTCGCCGCTCCCGGGTCAGTCCAAGGGAGGGCGTTGGCAGTTCGAAGTGAACGGCGTCGACTCGGCCCCGTGGGATGCGGTCGATAACAGCGGCGTTCTGCAGGGAACCGCGGTCTACTCCTCGATGATGAGCGCGCCGGAAGGGCTGGCCTGCTTGTGGCTGGAGAGCACCAGCGCATACGACTTTTTCAAGATCGAAGACCAGCCGGAACTCGATTTTGACAATGAAAACATCGCCATTTCGGCCTGGATCCATCCCACGCTCCTCAATGATGTCCATTTCATCCTCAATAAGGGGACCCAGACCAATACGGCCAAAGCGACCAATTATGCGGTGCGGATTGCGAAGACCAAAAAGCTCGAATTTCTCATTCGCGACAGCAATAATCAGGCGCAGACGGCGGCATCGAGTTTTACCCTGCCTGTAAATCAGTGGACTTTTATCGCAGTCTGGTATGATTATGCCGCCGGGGTGGTCTATTTCTGGAACCGGCCTTCCGGAGCGCCGGTCGACTCGGTGACCTTCCGCCATGACTACTTTTCCAACGATGGTCCTCTGAGCATCGGCAGCTGGTACCGGGATGATGCTGCGGCTCCCTCGATCAAGGATTTCGAGGGCGGCATCGACGACGTGCGCATCAGCAGCCGGAGGGAGGATCTCTTCCCGGCGGTCAGCGGCATCAAGGCCATCGGGCGCAGCACGGCCGATGTCCCGCTCCGCTACCGGATTTTTCCCAATCCGTCTCATCGCAGCGGCGGCGACGGCATCAGGATCCAGGGCAGTGATGGTGTGACCGAAGTATCGATATTCAACCTTCTCGGGCGGAAGCTTTTTGCGGGGCGGATCGATCCGGGCCGGACGCTGGTCTGGCCGCTGCGCGATCTTCAGGGCATCCGCGTCGATGCCGGGGTCTATTTTGTCCAGCTGGTGAGCGGCGGGGTGCGGACGTGTCAAAAAGTGACGGTATTGGATTAACAGCATAGTCGGACGGCAGGCTTATGTACCTTTTTATCCTCGTACTTTTCTTTTTCTCCGGGTTCGCCGGGCTGCTGTACGAAGTGGTTTGGACACGAATTTTCGGTCTCATTTTTGGCAATACCACACTGGCCATCAGCACGGTGCTGAGCGCCTATTTTCTCGGGCTGGCCCTGGGCGGCTGGTGGCTGGGCCGCATCGCCGACCGGCACAAGGATCCGCTCCGTCTTTTCGCCTGGCTTGAGTTGGGCGTCGGCCTGAGCGCCCTTTTGTTCCTGCTGCTGCAGGGCCCCCTGGAACTGCTGTTTGTCCAGCTTCATCCCGCTTTGGTTGACCGCCCGCTGCTCTATTACATTTTTAAATTCGTAACCGCCTTTATCGTCCTGCTGCCGGCGACCTTTTTTATGGGCGGCACCCTGCCGGTGATCAGCAAGGTGGCGCTCCGTCATGAGCAACGCTCTGGCCGGACCATCGGTGAGCTTTATGGAATCAACACCCTGGGCGCAGTGGCCGGCTGCCTGCTCACAGGGTTTGTCCTGATCAAAACCCTGGGCATCACGCTCACTCTGACCGGAGCAATCGTCCTGGATGGCGCTATTGCGCTGGCGGCCTGGTTTGGTGCGCGCCTATTCCGGACCGGCGCCGTGCTTCAGCCGCCGGCTGCGTGGAGCGCTGCCGGTGCTGCGGCGAAAACGGAAGCTTCGAGGCCGGTGGCTGCACGTCCGCAGCTCGCCCCGCGGTCCGATGCCCCGGCGGGGTCGGGTGCCCTCCTGATCCTGATTGTGATGGCCATCTCGGGATTTATCGCCCTCTCCTATGAGGTGCTCTGGAGCCGGGTGCTGGTCTTTGTCCTCACCGCTTCCACCTATACCTTTGCGATCATCCTCGCCTCTTTTCTCTCCGGCCTCGCTCTGGGCGGCTTTGCCGGCGGCCGGTGGGCCGACCGCTCGCAATCGCCCCGGCGGCTGCTGGGCTGGATCGAGGCTGCGGTTGGCCTCTCCGCACTGCTTGCGCTGCTGGTGATGGTCCGGCTTCCGGAGCTGCACAACCAGATCTTTGTCCCCGGCCCGGCTACCACCTGGTGGCAGTGGAATGCTGTTCGTTTCCTGGAAGCCTATCTGATCATGTTCGCCGGCACGTTTTTTCTCGGGGCCTCTTTTCCGGTCGCCGTCAAAGCCCTGGGCGTTGACGGGGAGAGTGCGGGCGGACGTATCGGCGGTCTCTATTTCGCCAACACCATCGGCGGCGTGCTCGGCTCCTTCGTCACCGGTTTTTTCCTGATCTCATGGATGGGCACGGCGGCGGCCTGGATGGTGATGATCGTCATGAACCTGGCCCTCGGTTTCTATCTGGCCGGCGATCCGCGGCCGGCATGGCGCCTGCCTGCGGCCGCCGCGGCCGTGCTGCTGGTGGCAGCCGCCGCGATCTGGACCCCCCGTTCGCTCTTCGCCGGCTCATTCTCTGCTTCCGAGGCCAGCTACCCGCTGATCGCCTTTCGCGAAGGGCGGGAGGGCACAGTGACCGTGCACGAGAGCCGGCCGCCGATGCCGGTCGAGAAGCGGATCGATGTCGACGGCCTGAATGTCGCCGGCACCAGTTTCATGCTCCAGACCCTGCAGACGCTGCAGGGGCATCTGCCTTTTTTCGTCAACCCGGAGGCAAGTTGCGCGGTCCAGATCGGCTTCGGTACCGGCCAGACCTCGCGCAACGCCCTTACACATCCCCTCGCCCGGTTTGATCTGGTCGAGATCTCTCCGGATGTGATGGAGCTGGCTTCGGAGCTGTTCCGCGAGCTGAACGGCAATGTCGCTGCCGACGACCGCTTTCACCCCAAAATCCTCGACGGCAAGAACCATCTCAAGTACACCCGCGATCGCTATGATGTAATCATGAACGATGCCAATTATGCGGTCGCCAGCGCCAGCGCCAGTCTCTTCACCCGCGACCACTTTGAAAATGGCCGGCGCAAACTCTCGCCGGGCGGCCTCTTTTCAACCTGGATGACCACCGATCTCCATCCCGAGGATTTCAGGATCGTCCTCAAAACTTTCCAGTCGGTCTTTCCACATGCCCTGCTGTGGATGGCTCCCAACTGCATCAACAAACAGGTTGTGCTCATGGGTTCGGCCGAGCCGCTCCGCCTCGATCTGGGCAGGATGAACGTCCTCTTTACCAACCCGGAGATCCGCAGCTCGCTCGCCGCTGTCAACATCGGTTCAGCTTACGAACTGATGGCCTGCCTGCTTCTCGATGAAAAGGGAATGCAGGCCCTGACGGCCGGCGCAGCCACAGCCACAGACGATCGGCCCATCCTCGAGTACTCAAACCGCGACATTCGGGCGCGGGACTGGTGCGCCTACCAGAACCTGGCGATGATGATGACCCGGCCGCCGGTATGGAGTGAATACGTGTCCGGGCTGCCTGCCGCAGTAAAAGATCGCGCGGCCGTTGAAGAGGCGCTTGCACGCCACTATCAGGCCTCCCGCCAGCTTTTCAGCGGCATCCTCGATTTTTACCGGGGAGAGACCCGCAAGGGGATGGAGACGGTCCTCGACGGGTCGCGGCTGATTCCGGAGAGCCGGCTTGCCGCGCAGTTTTATCTGGAGATGGACCAGCTCACCGCCGAACTGGGGATCGCCCTCCAGCAGGATCCGGGCAACCCCGGCCACCGTCTGCGGCTGGCGCGGCACATGATCAGCCTGCGCAAGTACCCGGAAGCGGCCGTGCAGCTGCGGGGTCTGCTGGCGCGGCAGCCGGAGAATCCCCTCTTCAATTATGAGTATGCCCGCTGTCTCTACAGCCAGGGTGAACTCGATTCAGCACGGATCGTCATCGACAGATCGCTCAAGGCGGACGACAAATCCCCGGGGGCCTGGTTTCTCTCCGCCGCCATCGCTCAGAGGCAGGGGCTGGGGCAGGGCGCTCTGGAGGATTATGACCGCGCCCTCGGGCTCGATCCCCGCATGCATGAAGCCTGGGCGCGCGCCGGGGCGATCCATCTCGAACAGGGTGATCTCGTCAAGGCAAAAGCCGCGTTGCAGAAATCGCTCGAGCTTTCTGCTTTTCAGCCCGCCACAATGGCCGATCTGGGCGACTGCCACTTACGCGCCGGAGAAGCCGCCAAAGCGGCTGCCTGCTACAGGAGCGCGATGACCATGGGACACCAGTCAGCGAAGCTTTTGCACAACCTGGGCAACGCGCAGAGTCTCCTTGGCCAGTTCGATCCAGCGGTTGCGAACTACAGGCGGGCCCTGCAGCTGCAGCCGGGAAACGGAGAGATCCATTACAACCTGGGCAATGCCCTGGCCATGCAAGGGAAGCAGGCAGAAGCGGTAGAGGCCTTTCAGGCCGCCATTCGTCTTGACGCCGGCCAGCCCGACTATTACAACAACCTCGCTCTGGTCTACAACCGGATGGGCCTGCGCAGCGAGGCGATCCGGGCCTTCCGGGAGGGATTGCGCAGGCATCCCGGTTCAGCCCGGCTGCAGAAGAATTACCAGGAGATCCTGACAGGCAGCCGTCCTGAAAACGGCTGACCACCGAAAGGCAGGAACCGCCGGAAATCGCCCGGTGGGACCCTGCAGATTACACCAGATCGGAGAAGAATAAAATGAAAAGAGCCGGACTGCTCTTCATCGTCATCGCACTTTGCGCGTACCTGTTTGGCTGCGCCGCAGGAAAAAAAATCAATCTCGAGGAGCCGGTCGCCGGCAAAAGCTTGCTGGTCGGCGCGGTTCTGGTGGAAAATCTCGGCCTCGAGGATGTTTATGAAGCCAAGACCGGCAAGATCACCGTCGTCCTTGTCGGCAAATGGCTGGAGAATGGCCGGGAGAAAAGCGAGGGCTTTCGCGTCAGGACCGATGAAAACGGCTATTTTTTCCTCCCAAACGTTAACCCCGGCAGCTGGGTCATAAAGGGGGTCGAACTCGATGTGGGCTTTACCATGCATCTGCTGATCACCTCGCGCTGGGAGGGCAACACCCGCATCTTCGAGCCCGCGGGCACCATGATTGACAACATCGTCCGGGTCTGGCCGACTGCTGAGGAGGGAAAGGTGATGGATATCGGGATTCAGTACATCAGACTTGAATTCTCCGGACAGATCCACGATCAGCAGTTCAGCCGTCTGAATCAGACCCGTCTCGGCCTGAAGGACAAGACCTACACCATGGCTGCGCCTGGGCAGTATTTTGCGAGCCGGTATCCTGACTGGGGCTGGTTCAAATAGAAAAGTGTTTCACCCGGAGCGAGCAACGGCTCCGCAACAGGAAAATCAATCAGAAAGGAAGAAGCGTCATGAAATCTAAGCGTCTGGTTCTGCTGTTGGGGGTTTTGATCCTGGTTTTTGCCACCGCAAGCCTGTCTTTGGCCCAGACTCCGCCGGACCAGCTGCTGCTGAAAGATTACCGCCCCAAATCAATCTATAATATTCCGGTGACCAGGGTTGAAAAAGCCCGCTTTCCGGTGATCGATGCCCACTCGCACGCTTATGCTGAAACCCCGGAGCAGATCGCCCAGTGGGTCCGGAACCTGGATCAGGCCGGGGTCGAGAAGGTCTTTATTCTGAGCTATGAACACGGCGCCAGATTTGATTCCATTTATGCGGAGTATGCCAAATATCCCGGCCGGTTTGAGATCTGGTGCGGCATCGACAACGCGGGCTATGACCAGCCCGGCTGGGGCGAAAAGGCGGTGGCGGAACTGGAACGCTGCTACAAGGCCGGTGCGCGCGGCGTTGGTGAGCTGGGTGACAAGGGCAAGGGACTGGTTTACGGCCGGACGCCGGCGCTGGGTATGCATCTGGATGACCCGCGCATGGATCCGGTTCTGGAAAAGTGCGCCGATCTTGGCATGCCGGT
The DNA here is from genome assembly GCA_035388125.1 of bacterium. Taxonomy (GTDB): domain Bacteria; phylum Zhuqueibacterota; class Zhuqueibacteria; order Residuimicrobiales; family Residuimicrobiaceae; genus JAKPUX01. Next base: position 17,102 of record DAOOPF010000020.1, read on the forward strand.
CAACATTCACGTCGCCGATCCGATGTGGATGTATCAGCCCATGGATTCCACCAATGACGGTCTGATGAACGCCTACTCTTGGCGGCTCGATAATCAGCCGGGCATCGTCGATCTACCGGGCATGGTCGAGATCCTCGGGCGCGCCGTGGCGCGCCACCCACGCACCACATTCATCGCCTGCCATTTCGCCAACTGCAGCTATGATCTCAACCGGCTGGGCGCACTGCTGGACAAATATCCCAATCTTTACGCCGACATTTCGGCCCGCTACGCCGAGACTGCGCCGATCCCGCGTTTTGTCAAAAAGTTCTATGAAAAATATCAGGACCGGCTGCTCTACGGCACGGACATGGGTATGGATCTTGCGATGTATCGCATCACCTTCCGTATTCTCGAAACCGAGGACGAGCATTTTTACGAGAGCGATCTGTTCGGCTATCATTGGGCTTTGAACGGTTTCGGATTGGATGGCAGGATTCTTGAAAAAGTTTATCGCGGCAATATACTGAAGCTTATCAAGCATCTGAAAAAGTAACAGCGCCCGAGCGCATAATACTGCCATGCTCCTGCCGGCTGATGAGATCCGGCCGGATTGCTGATATTCTTCTTCTATTAGGAGCTTTGACGATGGAGAGACGTGACTTTTTAAAAGCAGCCGGCGCTTCCATGCTGGCCACCGGCTTCGCAGCGCCTGCGGCCCGGGCCTTCGTACCATCGCACAACTGGCAACAGCATGACTTTGGTTCCGGCCCCGCGGTCACCGACCGTCTTTATCAGGGGCCGTTTCCGCAGTATCCGCCCGAGGAGGTCCTGCCGGGCAGCAGTGTGGTCATGGCGACCACGCCTTCGCGGGAGATCGTGCCCAATTTCGGTATGGGCCTGACGGTCTACATCTCGGGGGATTACTGGCCGCCGCGGACGCGCGGGGATTCCATCGAGAAATATTGCGAAGATCTGATCAAGCTGCCCTTTGTGCAAAAGGTCTATATCCGCCTCAACTGGCGCGACATCCAGAAGAGCCCCGGCCGGCTGGATTTCCCCGAGGGGTGGAAAGTCACCTTTGACACCGCCCGCCGCTACAACAAACGCGTGGGATTTCGCATCATGCTCGAAAATCCCGATTTCCCCGAACCCGGCATGCCCGAGTTCCTCATGGCCTCTGTCCCCTATGTCAAGCTGGTGGGGGAGTGGAGAAGAGGCGCCAATGAGACGCGCGGCCAGAAGGAGCACATGATGCCCCGCTATGACCACCCGGCGTACCAGGCGGCCTTTCGCGAGCTCAACGCCCTGCTCGCGGACGAGCTGAACGGCAATCCCCAGGTGGAGTATATGGACACGATGATGTACGGCTTTTGGGGCGAAGGCCATACCTGGCCGTTCCAGGGCCATCCCTTCCCGGACGGTGTCACCGCCGAAAAGACCTGGATGCAGATGATGGAAACCCAGCTGGAATTCTGGACCAAAACCCCGCTGGTGACCAACACTCAGCCCGATTTCAGCCAGGTCGGCAATGCCGAGATGCTCGACCGCACAATCCGCTCCCACAACTGGATCCGCACCGACACCATTTTCATCGAGAATGAGCAGATCGAGGCGCTTTCCAATCGTCCCCCCTGGGTGGCGGCCATATGCGAGGTGGGCATCACCACCGGAGAGCCCCAGGATCTGAACATCGATGAAGGGGTGACCGAGAATGAGAATATCATTGCCCATGTCATGGATGTCGGCGCCAACTACTGGTCTGTCTGGCACTGGCACAACATCTCGGTGAAGAATATCCTCGGCTATTATGAGAAATATCCTGAACCGATCGACCGCCTGGCGCGCAGCATCGGTTACCGGGTTCGTCCCTCGTGGATCTGGAGCTTTGAGAAGGAGGGCTTTCCCGGCCTGGTGCTCGGATTCGTCAATGACGGCATTGCCGCTGTGCCGGGCGTGCTCCGGACCACCGTGCTGAACGAACGGGGAGAGGTTCTGGCCAGCGGCTGCCTCGATCCCGGCTTTCCGCTGACGCGCGGCGTGCGGCAGGCGATGTTCATGCTGCCCAAAGGGACAGAATGGCGCGGCCTGCGGCTGAAGGCGGAACTGGAGGTCAAGGGGGTGCGGTATCCCCTGACCTGGGCGTGCCACCAGAAGCTCAATGAGGATGGTACCCTGACCCTGCACGAGACCAGAGGGATCTGATGCCGGGCTCCATACACGCACAGCCGTTCTAAAACTGCAGTCGCCATAATATCAACACATGCAATTTTTCTGAAGGAGTATTGTGAAGCGAATAATGCTCATCCTGATTCTTCTGCTGCCCCTGGCTCTCTCTGGCCAGGAACCGGAGCAGATCACCCTGACATTTACCGAGTCGTCACAAATATTTCCCAATCCGGAACGGGGTTTTTACCGCTACGCCAACCTGCCGGGGCTGAGCACCCTGCCCGATCTGCAGAAGGAATCGGTCACCCTTATCTTCGGCCGGATCGCGGCCAATGCCTATCGCAACATGGATTTTCCGGAGAGCTATCTGACCAAGATCCAGCGCGGGTTCGACACCGCCCGCGCCAAAGGGGTCAAGGTCAATGTGCGGGTCTCCTACAGCGATGACATCGGTCAGGCCGATGCTTCCAGGGAACAGATTTTCCGCCATATCGACCAGCTGCAGCCGCTGCTGCATAAAAACAAGGATGTCATCAATCTGGTGGAGGCGGGATTTATCGGCGCCTGGGGTGAGTGGCACAGCTCGACGAATGGCCTGGATACGCCGGATAAACGGCGCGCTATCCTCCTCAAGCTGCTCTCGGCCCTGCCCGTCGAGCGCATGGTCGTGGTCAGGACCCCCCATTACAAACGGCAGATCTTCAGGGATTCCCTCATCACTGGCGGGCGTGCCTTTGACGGCTCCGATCTGAGCCGGACCGGTTTTCACAACGACTGTTTCCTCGCGGACGCCAGCGATATGGGCACCTATATCGAGCGGTCGCGCGCGCAGGAGATCGCCTACATCGGCGGTGAGACGCGCTTTACCCCCTTTGGTGGCGAAACCTGCGCTCTTTCCCGCTTTGCCGAATGTTCGAATGCCATCACGGAGATGGAAAAGCTCCACTGCTCCTATCTCAACGACGGCTATCACCCCGACGTGCTGGCATTATGGAAGAGCGCGGCCTGCCTGCCCGAAGTCAAGCGGCGTCTCGGCTACCGCTTCGTGCTCCGTGAGGCCGTAATATCGGCAACGATCCGTCCGGGCGGAGTGCTGGTTTTCAATTTTTCCATCGAAAATGTCGGCTTCGCCGCACCTCACAACCCGCGCACCGTTTACCTGGTGTTGCGCGACACTGCTTCGGGCCGGGAAGCGGCCGCGGCTCTCTCTCTGGACCCGCGCACCTGGCTGCCCGGCGACACTCTGAGCTTTGCGCGCAAGTTACGGGTCCCGGCGGATTGGCCGGCCGGCAGCTCTTCGCTCGCACTCTGGCTCCCCGATCAGGAGCCCACGCTTCGGGGCGATGCGCGCTATGCGATCCGTCTGGCTAACAACGCCACCTGGGATGCGAACCGGGGTACAAACCTGATCACCGACCGGTTGATTATCGATCCGGGTGCCGCCGGCCAGGTGGATCCACAGGCCCTGGAGTTCCGGGAGATCGACTCGACCGCAGGTCTCCGGAGCGATCCGCTGCTGCCCGACAGCTATTATCTTGCCGCTTTTCCCAACCCCTTCAACAGCCAGACGACCATCCAGTATACGGTGGAGAAATCCGGACCGGTCCTGCTGACCCTCTATAACACGGTCGGTCAGAGGATGGCCACCCTGGTGGACGGGCAGAAGAGTCCTGGCAGCCATACAGCCATTTGGGACGGCCGGAGCAATGGTGCGCCAGCCGCAACGGGTCTCTATATCGTCCGGCTGCAAACCGCAGACCGGGCGCGCGAGATCAGAATCATCCTGGCAAAATAGTCCTCATTATTCATAACAAGCACAAAGCGAACCTTATCGGAGGTCAATATGATTTCCCTGAAACGTAAAGCCCTTTATGCCGCAGCACTCCTGGCCGCGCTCCTGTTCGCCTGCGCCGGCACACCGGATACTGTGAGCATAATCCACAAGAACATTCAGCTCAATTTTGACCGCAACATGCACAGTCAAGTGATCGTGAGGCTCGGCGGCCCCCTGGCCCTGGGCGACTATACGGCATCGGAGTACCCGGTCATTGCGGGGACGGCTGTGAAGGATTTTGTCCTCAAAATTCATGCAAAAAAAGAGGTGAGTGATGCCCTGGGCAAAGGGATCCAGCATACACTCATCGGCGAAGCCGTAGGTCTGCAAAAGGAGATCCTGGTCACCCTCTATGAGGAGTTTCCCTCCGTCGCAGTGACGCAGGTGAAATACACCAACACTGGTACGGGTGCTGTTAAACTGGACGGCTGGACCAGCAACCACTATGCCATCAAGGCGGTCGCGCCGGCACAGGAAGGCGTTCCGTTCTGGACATACGAGCCGGCCACCTACGAATCCCGGCCGGACTGGTTTCTGCCGATCAATGCCGGTTTTTATCAGGAAAACTATCTGGGAATGAATTCTTCCGACTATGGCGGCGGCACGCCGGTCGCCGACATCTGGCGTCCGGATGCCGGCATCGGCATCGGCCATCTGGAGATGGTGCCCAAGCTGGTCTCCATGCCGGTCCAGATGAAGGACAGCCTGGGTGCGGAACTCGCCATCGTCTTCAAAACCGACCGCACGCTCGCAAGCGGCGAAAGCTGGCCGACTTTTAAAACCTTTGTCGCTGTGCACCAGGGTGACTGCTTCCAGACCCTGAACACGTATCGCGAAATGATGATCAGGCAGGGCATTACCTTCCGCAAGACGCCGGCAACCAGCTATGAACCGCAGTGGTGCGCCTGGGGATACGAGCGCAAGTTTACCATGGACCAGGTGGTCAACACCCTGCCCAAAGCGAAGGAACTGGGCTACCAGTGGGCAGTGCTCGATGACGGCTGGCAGACCTCCGAAGGCGACTGGTACCTGACCAAGGACAAGTTCCCCAACGGTGATGCCGACATGATCAGCTTTGTCGACCGCATCAAGGCTAACGGCCTCAAACCGCAGCTGTGGTGGGCACCGCTGGCCGTCGACCCCGGCACCGATCTCATCAAGGAGCATCCCGAATATCTGCTGCTCAACAAGGACGGCTCACCCCAGCGGATCACCTGGTGGGATTCCTATTATCTCTGCCCGGCCTATCAGCCGGTGGTCGAGAATACCCGCGCCCAGGTGGAGACCTATATGCGCAAATGGGGATTCCAGGGATTGAAAATCGACGGTCAGCACCTCAACGCTGCGCCGCCCTGCTACAATCCCGCCCATAATCATGCCTATCCTGAAGAATCCTGCGAAAAGATGCCCGACTTTTTCAAAATGATCTACGAGACGGCGCTCGCGATCTATCCCGACGCAGTCGTCGAGATCTGCCCCTGCGGGACATCCTTTTCCTTTTTTACCCTGCCCTACATGAACCAGTCGGTGGCTTCCGATCCGACCAGCAGCTGGCAGGTGCGTCTCAAGGGCAAGGCCCTGCGCGCGTTGATGGGAGCTGACGCCGCTTACTATGCCGATCATGTCGAACTGAGCGATAACGGCGATGATTTTGCCACCCAGGTGGGCATCGGCGCTGTTGTCGGCACCAAGTTCACCTGGCCGGTCGGCGCGGCGAAAAAGCCCCGTAATGACCTGACCCCGTCGCGTGAAGTGGAGTGGTCCAAATGGACCAGGATTTACCTCGATCACATGCTCAGCACCGGCACTTATATGGGCGAGCTGTATGATCTCGGTTTCGACCGTCCCGAGACCCATGCGATCAAAAAAGAGAACCGTCTCTATTACGCCTTTTACGCCGACCAGTACAGCGGATCTGTTGAGCTGCGCGGACTGGAGGCAAAGAACTATGTGGTCCGCGACTATGTCAATGATCGCGAACTGGGCAAGGTCACCGGGCCGAAGGCCAGGCTGGAGGTCTCCTTTGACCGCTACCTGCTGCTGCAGGCGACTCCGGAGTAGAAGGGCGCGCATAGACCGGATTTCAACCCGCGCATCCTGATTTTGTCTGTTGCTGCAGACGGGGCGGGATGATAATTTGAGTATCCGTTCGCAGGGACGGCTGCGGCTTTGGCTGCGCGGGGGATAACTCGTTGAGGAGAAGAGAATGAAAGTACTGAAAATAATCATGCTGGCCGGCCTGATCAGCATGGCGGCCTGTGCGCAGAAGCAGGAGGCGGCCGGGACCGCTGCTCCCGGGCAGAACTGGACCCACTTTGTCCGCATCGGCGGGCACGGCCTGAGCCTGGATCGCATCGATCACATCATGGAGAGCGTGCAGGAGACCGGGGTGTTCGGCATCGAAACGGACAATGACATCACCGGGCGCTATGACAGCTTTCTCGATCCGACGGAAAAGCTGGCGGCGATCAAGGCGATGGCCGATGCGGCGCACAAGGCGGGCAATTACGCTTTTGTCTACATCGCCGGGACGGAGTGCATCACCGCCAACGCGGACAAGACGCCCAGCAGCTTTTTCAAGGATCATCCGGACTGGGTGCAGCGCAAGATCACCGGCGAGCCCGCCGTCTTCGGCGGGGGTACGGCGTTCTGGATTTCCGCAGGTGACGAGGATGTCTGGATCAGCCCCTATGCCGTGGAGTGGCGCAAGATCTATATGGAGCGGGTGCGGCAGATCGCGGCCACCGGCATCGATGGGGTCTATGTGGATATTCCCTACTGGATGACCCATTTCGACGGCTGGGAGGATTCATGGGCCAGCTTTGATGTGCATACCGTGGCGGCCTTCAAGGAGAGGACCGGCCTGGACGCGATGAAAGATCTCAAACTGGGCGACTATAGCGACGCCAATTTCCGCAAGTGGGTCGACTTTCGCATCCAGACCCTCACCGAGTTTATGGAAGAAATCAACGACAATGTCAAGGCGGTAAATCCCGCCTGCATGACCATTCCGGAAATCTATCCCGGGATCGGCGAGGAGGCCGTCCGGGTCGGTTCGGATGTCTACGAGATGTATCGGGAGATGGACACCATCGCCCATGAATACAGCGCCGGCGGCTATACCGCGGCGGAGCGCAATCCCATCGACTGGTTCACCTATATGGAAGGGATGTTCACTTTCCGCGCTTTCGCTGAAGGCAAGGCTTCCTGGATGTTGAGCTACTCGTGGGATGAAGAACCCGGCGTCGACCCCCGCGATGCGATGAAAAACCTCGCCCTGTCGCAGGTTATGGCCGGGGCCAATTTTTGGGATGCGCGCGGCCATGTCATGTCGGGCTCCAACGATTTCCCGACGCGCACAGAGATATTCAAATGGATTGCCGCCAATGAAAAGCGGCTTTACCATCCGCGTCTGCCCATCCAGCCCGCCGGCATCTATTTTTCGCCCTTCACCCGCAACTATTTTGCGGATGACTTTCTCGCCTCCTATCACGGCATGATGCACCTGCTCCTCCAGTCGCACCTGGAATTCCAGATCCTCACGCCGCGCACTCTTGCGGAGTTCAAGGGCGATCTGCTGATCCTGCCGGATGTAAAAATCCTCACCCCGGATGAGCTGGCATTTTTCGAGCAGTTCGTCAAGGCCGGCGGCAAGCTGATGCTGACCGGCGAGAGCGGCGCCTATAACCGCGATCGCCAGCTGCTGCCAGTCAATCCCCTGCACGCTCTGTTAGGAATTGCCGATGCGAAGAGCCCGGCGGAGAGGGCGGCGGATCCCGCTTTTATCTACCGGCCGGCCTGTCCGGGCAAATCGTACGGCGACCGGGCGGTCATGCAGAGCTACAACGCCGGCGAAGCCGGCGCCGCGGCGCCGTGGCAGGTGCTGCTGACTGATTTCAAACGCGACATCAGCGAGCTCCTGCAGTACAAACCGGCAGTGACCCTGCAGGCTTCGCCCTATGTGGCGGCGCAGATCGCCGCTGTAGACGGGAAACCGCATCTCTTCCTGGCCAATTTCGGCGGCCTGAAGGCCAAAGAAGTGGCGGTCCCGGCGGCCGAACAGGGCGTCACGGTCACCTTTCCCGGGACGGCCGCTTCCCGCGTCCACTTTCTGCCTTATCTGGGGACGGAGCTCCTCCTCGAGGGGCAGCATGCGGATGGCAGGGTCAAGATTGTGCTGCCGCCGCTTGAACGTGGCGCGGTGGTCTGGCTCGAGTAAGAACAACCTCCTGGCGAACCGGCCTGCCGGCCGGTTCGCGACCGCGCTGTAAAATCCTAAAACAACCAAACCGGCCCGGCACATGGCGGATGCCTGAAAACAACCAGCGCGGCTGCTGCGGCCGGGCATCGGTTCTGCTGCTAATGGTCTGCTGCCGGGGCGAATTTGACTTTGATTAACCGACAGAAAGGATAGACAGGGATGAAGGTGAAGCTTTTTATCCTGTTCATGCTGCTGGCCGTTTGCGGCCGGGCTTTCGATAATCCGCGGCTCGGTCTTGTCATCAGCAAGACCAGCTTTGACCAGAAATGGGGAGTGACCCAGATGTCGGCGCACGGCTGGGCGGCGGCAGCGAACCTGGCGGGCATCCCCTATGACTGCTTCTTTCTTGAAGAGCTCACTACCAGCGATCTGCGTGCCATCGATGCTCTGATCCTGGGTCAATGCTCGCATGTGGCGGAGAAAGATTATGCGCCTTTTGCCGCCAAACTGAAGGAGTATCTGGCCGGGGGAGGCCACCTCATCGTCGACGGTCAACTCGCCGTATATGATGAAAAAGCGGCGGAGCGCGATCATGCGGAGCTGGATGAGCTGGCCGGCATCGCCTATCAGGGTTTCCGCGGCAACGAGAATTTCCGTCTGCAGAGCAGTGGAGTGCAGCACTATATCACGAGGATTTTCACGCCGGGCCAGTTTGTCACTCAGCACCTCGTCAGCGGACTCAATATCCTCTCCGGCAGCCAGCCTCTGATCTTCATGACTGATGGCCGGAGCGCCTGGCCCTTTCTCTCGATTTCGGAAAAGGCGAAAAGCAGGATCGTGCTCGTCAGCGATTTCAGCACCTGGTCCGGCGCGGCCTCCTTTTTCCGCAATGAGCAGCCGCAGCTCTTTTTCCGCAATCAGCTCTTCAATGCCATGATCCGCGCCATCCACTGGAGCCTCTATGGCGATATCAGCACGCCTTTCCCCGTGCCGCAGCTCTCCAATGCCAATCTCACCGCGATCGTCCGGCTCGACGGCGACGGCAGCAGCAACCTCAATGAGCAGATCACCACGATCAATTACCTGATCGATATCGCGCGCGCGAGCGGAGTGGTGCCCGTCTATACCTGGGTTTCAAGTCAGGCCGCCAAGGCCGGCTGGCCCGATCTGGCGCCCCTGGGCAAAAAGCTCGAGGAGGCCGGCGGCGAGATCGGCACCCACAGCCGTCACCACCGGATCGATGAAGAGATGACCGAAGAGCGCTGGCAGGATGAGCTGGACGGCTCGATCAGGGACATCGAATTCAACACCTCGGACTATGGCTTTCCGATCGGCAAGGTGGAATGTTTTATCAATCCCGGCAACACCATCAAGATGGTTGATTACGAGCAGGTGGCCAAGCGGTTCAAGCTCTATATGACCCACGGCTTTGAGCAGGATATGCCTCTCGGTTTCGGCAATCTCACCTGGTTCACGGGCCCATACAAGGATCTCGCCCTGCTCGAGGACACTCCCTCCCCCGACTATCAGTGGTTCTACGACCCGACCTGGAGCTACACCACCCAGCAGATCACCGCCTATCAGGAGGCGGTTTTCGATCACATGTTCGAAAACATCGGCCGCGGGGTGATCTATAATCAGATGTGGCACGACTATTCCATAACCTCCCAGCCGCAGTACGGCAAGAGCCGCGTCGTCAACAAATCCAATCTCGCCATGTACGAGGCCATCCGCGCCAAGTTTGCGGTCAAGGATATTTACTGTCCTGCGCCGATCGAACTCGCCAACAAGCTGCGGCTGATGGCGCGCTGGAATTACCGCTGGAGCACCTCGGGCGAAAAGATTGTGCTCGAACTTGATCTCAGCGAGGTGGGCAGTGATGAGCTGGCCTCCTTCGCCGGGGGCATGGGCGTCAGCATCGAAAACGCCGGCGGCTGCATCCAGGAGGTCACGATCAACGGCAAACCGCACGACGCTTTCCGCGACCGCCTGGTGATCCTGCCCGACCTTGGCAAGGGCGTGAACCGGATCGAGGTCACGATGGGTGCACAAAAGCCGGCAAGGCCGCGGCTGACCTACATTTCGCAGCACATGGCCTCGCTCCTGAGGACGGGCGATCAATGGCAGCTGCCCATTGTCACTAAAAACCGCACGCGCTTTCGCTGGCAGGTGCCTGCCGGCTATGCGCTTCTGCACGCAGACGCCCAGGAGTGGGACCGGCTGGGCGACGGCTCGCTCTACGGCCATGCCGACTCGGATCGTACCGTGGTTCTGCAAAAGCTGGATGATGAGCGCTTTGCCATCTCCCGGGCTACACTGCCGGTCGAAAAGGTGATCTCAGAGAAAAAGCGGGCCCGCATCCTCGTCCGCAGCAACGGCCGCGATGAGAACACGTTTTCCTTCCGGGCCGGGTCGGCTCCGCAAAAGATCACGTTTCAGAACCAGCCGGCCGCCGCTTCGCTCTCCGGCAAGGAGCAGATCATTACTCTGCCGAAATTTGACGGAGAGGCCGAAATACAGATTCAATTTTAGAAATAGTGGCCAGAAGCCGGGGGCCTTGTGGATCATGACTGTCGGCCCTGCCCGGCTCGCCCGGGCAGGGGCTGTTACTCTAACGGCTGCCGGGTATCCTCAGGATAACCCCGTAGAAGGAGTCCTATGAAAAAGCTCACCCTGCTTTCCCTGCTGCTCTTCTGTGCCATCATGGCCTGCAACAAGCCGGCCGCAAGATTCGAACCGCTGATGGACTGGGGCCACTGGCGGCTCGGCCAGAAAGCCGACGTAGATTTTTTGCAAAAGAATAACATGACGGTCACCTTTGGCAACGGTGCGCCCAATTTTGAGACCGTCAGCCGTGCCGAATTCAACACCAAGATGGAAGAGGCGAAAGCCTTCAACAAAAAGTATCACGACATGGGCTACATCGTTCTCCGTTATCTCTCCACTTCGCTGAACGGGAGCACGGCCACGCCTGAGGATCAGCCGCAAAAGGAGCAGATCCATCTCCTCAAGTTCTATAACGAGGCCTGGGAGGAGTATCAGGACTATGTCGGTCCCAAGCCGCCGCCGGAGGAGGACCCGACCCACTGGATCATGGTTCAGGCCGACGGGCAGTTCCCATTTTATCGCTACGCCCCCTATGGCAGGGAAAAGACGCCCGGCTTTGAATTCTGGGGCTGCCCCAACAATCCCTGGTATGTGCGGATGATGGAGGGGCGGGTCCGCGCCCAGGCAGAGAGCGGCATTGATGGTTCCTACGTCGACTGGACCCATATCGCCGGCGGCACCTGCTACTGCCGCCACACCCACGAAGCTTTTGTCGCCTGGCTGCAGAAAAACCTGCCGGCAGGGATCGGGGAGCAGAAATATGGCCTGAGTGACTATAGCAAGGTGACGCTGCCGAAAAACAGCAGTGAAAAGTTCTGGATGGAGTGGCTGCAGTTCCGCGGGCATTCGGTCGCCGATTTTCATGGCCGGCTGCTCAAGGCCGCACGCGAGGTGAATCCTCATTTCCAGATCGCCGGCAATGTCTACGGCGGCTTCGGATATGGACCGATCGCCTATGATGCCGCGGGCAATTTTGAGCTCCTGGGTTCGACGGACACTTTCCTCTACTCCGAGATTCAGGAGTATCTGGACAGTGCGCCGCGCAAGAATGAGCAGGGCATCAAGATCACCAACGGTCCGGCGCTGAAATTTCTCGCTGCCGCGTCGCATGGCAAGCCGGTCATTGTCTACGCCACCGAGATCACACCGCCGATTTTTCCCAATCCGACCGACCAGGCCCTGAGCGCCATGGCGCAGATCAACATCGCCGAGGCTGCCGCCAATCATGCGATCTTTCGCGAGAAGCGACTGACGCCGGAGGGCGCGACCAGAATGTACGATTTTCTCGCCCGCCACGAGCCATATCTGCTCGGCGCCCAGCTGCGCAGCAACATTGCCGTTCTCGCCTCCCTGAACCAGTACCTGGCCGACGAACTCTCCTTCGCCTTTATCAGTTCGCGCGTGCTGTCGGACCGCGGCGTCGCCCATGATCTGATTGTCGAAGAGGACCTGCTAAACGGCACACTCTCACGCTATGATCTGGTCCTGGTGCCTTACATCCCCCTGCTCAGCATCGAGAAGCAAAAGGCGCTGGTCCGCTACGCCGAACAGGGAGGGGTGGTGCTGGTGATCGGTGCGAGCGGAGAGAAGGACCAGTACGGTCTGCCCCAAAAGCAGAACGCCTTTCTTTCGGCGCTCCAGCTCGACACCTGGCCGGCGGAGTATACCGAAATCCGGGCCGGCTCCGGCCGGCTGGCTCTGCTGCCTCTGCCCATTCCAGCCGACCGGTTTCTGGTGCCGGCCAAGGAAAAATCCGAATTCACCACTTTCGGCCCGTCGATGGCCAACCTCTTTGCCGACATCCCCGAGGCGTACACCCGCGGACGGTTCAATCCGCCTCTGCTTGAAAATCTCTCCACCGCAGCCGACAAGATCGGGCAGCTGCTGGATAACCGGATGACGCGGCTGGTCACCAGATCGCCGTATGTCGAGGTCACCACCATGATGCCCGAAGGGAAAAAGCACGTGCTGGTGCATCTGGTCAACTATGATGTCACTCTCGATGGCGTGATCACACCGGCGACTGATCTGGGCATGCAGTTGATGATCCCGGAAAATGCGCGCGTCGCGCGGATCTCCTATTCGGGCGATCTCTCCACGCTGCAGCCGGTTGAATTCACCGTTGATGCCGGAGAACCGCGCCTGGTCAGCTTTACGCTGCCGGAGGTTGAGGTCTATGGCCTGGCGGTGGTTGAACTGGAATAGTCGCTTTTCAATGCGGAGGTGTCGATGAAAAAATATAGGCTGTTCTTTCTGTCTGCCGTCCTTTTGTTCGCCCCGGGCTCTCCGGCAGCGGCGCCGGCGGCTGACTATTATCAGTGCATCACCGTGCCGCCCTCCTATGCCTACCATCTCTCCGGCAGAAGCGACCGCGTGCACGGCTACGTGGTCAAACTTCCTGAAGCGGGCCGGTTGGGTCATGCCGGTCTGGCCGTTCTCGCCAGCGGCATCGACGGCGGTGAGGGCTATGTTACAGTCAATGGCGATTCCATCGTTCTGCCGGCCCTGTGGGGTTCTGCAGGTTCGCAGAGCGATAAAAGTGCAAAGAACGCCGAAGGCAAAGAGGGATGGTACTCCTTCAGCAGTGGTGACGACATCATCGGCAAGATCGTCATTCCTCTTCGGGCCGGCAGCCTGAAAGAGGGGCTCAACGAGGTCATCTTTTTCAGGGATCCCGGACAGGACGGCTTTGAAGTCATTGATGCGCGGATCGAGACCACCAGCGCAGCAGCGCCCATGGTGATCGGGCAGACCTATCATCTGCTGGCGCGGGGCAAGCCCTCCTCCCTCTCCGATTTTGATTATGTCTTCAATTACAAGGGCGAAAAGAAGCGGCTTGAGAAAGACATCCCGGAGTGGCGGCGCCGCGGCAAGGTCAATTTTTACCGCGCCGGCATCGACTGGGACCACCTCGACCGGATGTTTGAAATGTTCAGGGAAGCGCGCATCAATGATGTCGCAGTTCACATTCCTGCGGATCCCGCCGGTGTCGAGTACCAGCGCACCCGGGCTTTTATCGACCGCTGCCATGCCAGCGGCATCAGGGTGACCGCTTTCAATTCCCTCGGCAGTCTCGGCTACCGTGATGTGCTCATGCGTCCCGAGCTGGAAAAATGGATCAGCCGGGATGAGTACGGCGCCCTGCGCTGGCGCGGCGAAAAGGGCGGCAACTATGCAGCTGATCTGCAGAATGCGGACTATCGCCGCAATGCCCTGCTCACCCATGCGGCCGTGCAGATGGATGCCGGCGCCGACGAGCTCTATTATGACTGGGCGATAGGCGGCACCGGCGATGTGCTCGAGTTTTTCTCCGAGGTGCGTCAGCTGGCCAGGGAGAAAGGGATCAACATCTCCATTTTCGGCAACTGCAAGGGCAATATTCTGGCCGACGAGGTGTGCGACGAGACCAAGAGCGAAGGCACCACTGAGGCGGGGGTCTGGGACGGCCGATGGGTGCACAACATCGCCCAGGCGCGCTTTTACTATGCTTCCGGCGATGGCGTTAAACCTTACGAGAGCAAATATGAGGGTGCCGATCCCGGCGTGCCCCACCCCGGGGCGCGCGATATTCGCGAGGGCATGAAGTACGGCTGGCGCAAACCGATCGCCGAAGCCTCGGCCTTCCAGTCCCACTTTGCCATCGCTGAAGCGGGCGACAGGATGGTCGACGGCTGGGTGCACAAGAACAACCCCCTGGCGATGGAGGTTTGGGGTCATATCAGCCGCTACATGACCTTCCTGCAGGAGCACCAGGAGTTCTACACCGAGGTCGCCTGCGTCAGCAAGGTGGGCGTGGTTGCGCCGCCGCATATCCCCAGTTTTGAGGTCTCGCTGGCCAGGGAGAGTCTCTATAATGCCCTGGTCGAGATGAACATCATGTACGATGTCCTGCTGCTGCACCGGCTCACGCCGGAGATGCTGGCGCCCTACAAGGCGATCATCATTCCCAATATCCCCTGGATCGAAGAGAGCCAGATGGCCGCCATTCAGGCCTACAAAAACGCCGGCGGGAAGATCTTCACGATCGGCAGCACCCCGCCGCTGCGCGACTTGGCGGACCTCGCCGCACCGGCCGCGCTGCTGGGCAAACTCGGTGAAGCTGCGGCTCGTGAGGAGCTGCGCGGACAGATGGCGGCGCTGGAAGGAGCGCCCCTGATCACCCTCACCTCCGCCCCCTATGTCGCGGCCAATGTGGTGCGCAAGCGGGGCACGGACCGCCTGGTGATTCATTTTGTCAATTACGACAAGCCGCTGCGCGGCGTCCGGGTCAGGCTCAACCTCGAGGAGCTGCCGGTCAAGCTCAACCGGAAAAAGGTGCAGGGATTCTCTCCGGATCTCGTCCAGCTGCCGCTGGAGCAGCTCTCCGTCAAGGGCAAAGTCCTCGAATTCACACTGCCGGAGCTCGATGTCTACAACGTGGTGGTTGTGAACTAAAAACCCGGCATAGGAGGGAGATCGAATATGCGTCTGGCAAAAATGTTATTCATGATCATGCCGGTTTTGCTGCTCTGCGCCGGGTGCCATAAGGCTGAACAGCCCCTGACCGGCTCGGCAGCCGGCGGAAAAGGGGCTGTCGCATCCGGCGATGAGCAGGCCACGCGGGCCGGCCTGCGGATGCTGCAGCAGGGCGGGAATGCCGCCGACGCCGCGGTGGCGACCCTGCTGGCGCTGAGCGTTAAAACCATCGGTGCCTTTTGTTTTGGCGGGGAGGTGCCGTTCATGATCTACGAGGCCCAAAGCGGCCGGGTGGAGGTGCTCAACGGGCAGGGGGGAGCGCCACTGGACCCAAAGGCGATCGACTGGTATTTTGCCCATGGCATTCCCGGCATCGATATCCAATCCGCCGCGGTGCCGGCGGTAGTCGGTGTCTGCGTGACGGCGCTGCAGCGGTATGGCAGTAAAAGCTTTGCCGAGGCCGCGGCACCGACCCTCGAGATTCTCGATGCGGGAGGGCCGGCCTGGTATCGTGATACATCGGATGGCGATACGGTCTATGTGGAGCGGGACTGGTATGCCGATCTGGCCGGCACGATCCGCAAACTGGTAGAGGCGGAACAACAGACCCGGGGAAGCCGCCAGGAGAAACTACAGGCCGTGGCGGACCGTTTTTACCGCGGCGACATTGCCGACGATCTGGAAAAATGGTACATCGAAAAGGGCGGCTTTCTGCGCAAAACCGATCTCGCCGCACATGAGACCCTGGTCGAGGAGCCGGTCACCATCAATTACCGGGGCTATACGGTATGTAAATGCGGGCCATGGACCCAGGGGCCTTACCTCCTGCAGAGCCTGCGCCTGCTGGAGGGCTATGATCTGCCCGCAATGGGTGCAAACTCGGCCGATTATGTCCATACCGTCACCGAAGCGATGAAGCTGGCTCTGGCCGATCGCGATGAGTATTACGGCGATCCCCGTTTTGTCGAGGTGCCGCTCGAGCAGCTGCTTTCCGACCCCTACACCACGCTGCGCCGGGGGCTGATCGATTCCGGTCATGCCTCCCGTGAAATCCGCCCCGGCGATCCCTATGCAATGCGCGCTCTGCTCGAAGGCGGCGGGCGCGCCCACCCGGCGATGGGCGGAACGACCATCTGCACCGTCGCCGATCGCTGGGGTAATGTGGTGGCCTGCACGCCCAGCGGACTGGCCAGCAAGGCCGGCAGCGGCGGAACAACCGGGATCACGCATGGCACACGTCTGGTCATTTTCAATACCTGGCGCGGCCATCCCAACTGCATCGAACCCGGCAAGCGGCCGCGCACAACCCTGACGCCCACGCTGGTGCTGCGCGACGGCAAACCGGTGCTCGCGATCAGCGTCGCCGGCGGCGACCAGCAGGATCAGGCCGCGCTGCAGGTCATCCTCAACGTTGTCGAGTTCGGCATGACCGCCGAAGCGGCCCATGCTGCCAAACGGTTTTCCACCAGCCATTTCATCGGCTCGTTCGGCCAGGACCCGCCCCGCATTGCCAGCCTCAGCGTGCACAACAGCCTGCCCCCCGCGGTCATCGAGGAGTTAGGCAAGCGAGGCCACGAGGTCAAAACGACCGCATCCAATCCGGGCGGCGTCGCCATGCTTGCGATCGATACGGCGAGCGGCCGCGTATCGGCGGTCGGCGGACGCGCCGGCGCCATTGAATGATCCCGGGGAGATGAGAGTGCGAGCCGGAAGAAGGGTTGTTACCGCATGTCAAATTCACCGGTTTGATCATTATCTGTTGAAAGCAG
>DAOOPF010000021.1:0-33662 GCA_035388125.1 bacterium
TTGAGGAACATCATCGTGCGCTTTTCTTCAAAATTATTGATGCGCATGGTGTAGATATACATGCCGCTCGGCAGGGGCTGGCCGTAATCGTTGCGGCCGTCCCACACCGCCATATGAGCACCGGCGTTCAGCTGTCCGGCGACCAGGGTGCGCACCGCTTCACCGCGGACGTTGAAAACCGTCAGGGTGACACGGCCCGACTCCTTGAGGCTGAAGCTGATCCGGGTCTCGGGGTTGAACGGGTTGGGATAGTTCTGCTCCAGGACGTGCTGGGTCGGAACCGCGACCTCTGCGCTGATCGGGCCATGGGTGGTGAGGCGGCCCTTGTAATCCATATCGACCAGCTTGTAGAAATAGTCGACCGAAGGCTTCAGCTCGTGCTCGTCGATGTACTGGTAGCTCCGCACCGAAGAGGTGGTGCCGGCGCCCTGGATCATCTCTTCGTTCACCCGGACGTAGTTGCCCGCCTCGCTCTCGGCGCGGTAGACATGGAAGCCCAGGTTTTCGGTTTCGGACTGGGTGACCCAGTTGAGAACGACCCGTCCCTGAACGCTGCGGGCGCTGAAAGAGGAGAGCTCGACCGGCACCAGGATATGGACCTGCGCGCAGGCGATGTTGTTGGCCAGGTCGGGGTCGAAGGAGAGACTGCTCGCGGTGACGCAGTTGTCCATTCCGCCCAGTTCCTCGGTGGTGCGCATCCTGACGCGGTAGGTGACCGTTGCACCGACCGCCAGCACCTCTTCGCGCCAGATGAGCGGATTCGGCCCTTCGTCCTGTAGACGGCTGGCTTCTATGAACTCGAGACCATCCGGCAGGTTATCGATGAGGGTGATGCCGTGGGCATCATCCGGTCCGTGGTTGGTGAGGGTAATGACAAAGGCCAGAGAGTCGCCGCGATAGATGTAGCTGCGGTTTTCCTCGATCACCTTCATGATCTCCAGATCGGATTCGGCATTTTCCACCACGCCGGCATCCCAGGAGAGATAGGCGGTGTGGCTGGCGACTGTGAACTCGTCGCTGCGGCCGTTGACCGGATTGGCGTCCGAGTCGGCCGCGTCATCGCCGCTGTTCCAGCCGGTGAAATGGAATCCCGCCGGCAGCGTGAAGATGATGCGGTAATTGCCAGGGGCCATGTCCGCGAAGAGATAGAGGCCGTTTTCGTCGGTCGAGGTCGCGCTGACGACGGCATCATCGGTGCCGGTGACGAGACGGACAGTGACGTTGGCCATACCCGGCTCACCTTCGTCCTGCAGACCGTTCTGGTTGAGATCGTTCCAGACCACGTCGCCGATGGTGATGTGGCTGTTGACCGGAGGCACATAGGCCGCCAGACCGGCATCCAGGCTCAGATAGGCCTGACCGGCAATGACGTCGAAAGCTTCGCTGCGGCCGCTTTCGGGGATGATGTCCGAGTCGATGGAG
The DNA here is from genome assembly GCA_035388125.1 of bacterium. Classification (GTDB taxonomy): domain Bacteria; phylum Zhuqueibacterota; class Zhuqueibacteria; order Residuimicrobiales; family Residuimicrobiaceae; genus JAKPUX01. Next base: position 1,423 of record DAOOPF010000021.1, read on the forward strand.
GTATCGACGCCCTGCTTGAGCAGAGTGAAGATAAATCCGGCCGGCTGGACCACCTCGATCACATAGGCGCCGGGAGCCATATCCTTGAAGAGATAGCCGCCCTGGGCGTCAGTCGTGTCTTTCGCGACCAGACTCTGATCAAGCCCGCTGAGGAGGTTGACGAAGATGCCGGCCATACCGGCTTCGCCTTCATCCTGCAGACCGTTGCGGTTGGCATCATTCCAGACCAGATCGCCGATGGTGATGTTGCTGACGACGGGGGGCTGGAAGGGTGCGAAACCGGCATCGATGGTCAGATAGTCGGTGTTGGAGAGGACGCTGAAGGCTGCGCTTTTGCCGCTTTCGGGGATGATATCCGAGTCGACGGCGCGGTCATCGCCCTGAACAGGCAGCGTATAGTCGAAACCGGCGGGCTGCACAACCTGAAGGATGTAGGCACCGGGGGCCATATCGGCGAAGAGATAACGGCCGTCGGCGTCGGTCTGTGCGGTCATCACCAGGCTCTCATCGGCGCCGCTGAGCAGGTTGACGGTGATTTCCGCCATGCCCGGCTCGTCGGGATCCTGCAGGCCGTTGCGGTTTTCATCCCGCCAGACCAGGTCGCCGATGTGAATATTGCTCTTCTGGGGCGGCTCATAGGGGACCAGGCCTGCATCCCACATCGGATAGCTGCCGCCGTTGATCACAAAGAGCGCCGGCGTCCGGCCGTAGACCTGGTCGACGTCGGAGTCGAGCTCATCGTCAGAACCCTGGTTGAGTTTGGTATAGGCATAGCCTTCCGGCAGGACAACCTCGATCAGGTAAGAGCCGGCGGGCATGTCCGCAAACTGGTACAATCCATCCGCATCGGTCAGATCGCTCTGAACCAGGGTCTGGTCCACGCCGCTGAGCAGATGAACAGTGATGCCCTCCAGGCCGGGTTCGCCATCACCCTGGAGGCCATCGCGGTTGTCGTCTTTCCAGACGCGGTCACCGATTTTGATGCCGCTCGCGTTCGGATATTCCTGCTGAACGCGGACGACGACGCAGCTTGAATTGTTGGTCAGATCCACATCCTTGTTCGGGCTGGAGACCCAGGCACAGTTTTCCAGCTCGCCCAGAACGCTGGTCGCGCGGGCCCGGACCTGGTAGGTGCGGGATTCGCCGGCGGGCAGCAGGGTTTCGATCCAGAGCAGCGGGTTGGGTCCGGCGTCGTAGTGGCGCTCCACCGAAATCAGCTCGAGGGCCGCCGGCAGATTGTCGACGACGCGGACGTTGGCGGCGTCATGCGGGCCGTTGTTGGTGACGGTGATGGTGAAGAGGAGCTCTTCGCCCGGCACCAGCTCGAGATCCCCGCCCTCCACGTTCTTGGTGACCGAGAGGTTGGAGAGGTGCTTCGGGATCATGCCGGCATCGAGGTTGAGACGCGCCTCATTGGCCTGCAGAAAAAAGACGCCGGTCCTGCCGGTGAAGGGATCCGCATCGGAATCGACCTCACGGTCACTGCCGACGCGCGGAGCGGTGAAGAAAAAGTGCTGCGGAAGCTGATATTCCAGCTTGTAATTGCCGGCCGGAACGTCCTGGAAGATAAAGATACCGTCCAGGTCGGTGGTGGTGGAACGGATCGCCATATCGGTGTCGCCGGCGAGCAGGCGGACGGTGGCGTTGGCGATGCCGGTCTCGTCACCATCCTGCAGGCCGTTCTGGTTGGCATCGAGCCAGACGCGGTCGCCGACCATACCGCGATGGATGGTGGGCGGGCCGTTGAAAAGCAGGTCATCCGGCCACAGAATGAACTGATTGCCCTGACGAACGATCGGTGAGGGATGGTAGGTGGTGACCACCGCCTGCCACCAGCCCTGCTCGGGATTGACGATGATGTCGCTGCCGCCGTGCAGAGGCAGGTTGGGGCTGGCGGGATCGCTGTTCCACATTCCATCCTCGGTCAGCGTGCCGGCATATTCGACGCCGCTCGGGCTGATATATTTGAGCGCACAGCCGTCCTTCTCCAGGTCGAAAACGAGCAGACGGAGGGTATCACGCTGACTGACGTTGAACCAGAAGGTGTTGGTCAGATCGCCTTCACCGACGAACTGGAAAGCGGTGCGCTGTGCGTATAATTTGATCTCATTGCCGTTGGCGGCAAGCTTGTCCGCATTGCCGTCCTCAACCCCGATTTTGTAGCCGTTCTGGTCATCGCCGGCCACCTGAACCGTGATCTTGTACATGCCGGGGCCGAAATCACCGGCCCGAAGGGCGTGAAACGCGACCCACTGCTGACTGGTGGTGACATCCCCGCCCGCATAGGTGCGGCTGATGATCAGCGAACCATCCGGGGCGTAGAGGGAAAAGTCCGTCGCCTCCCAGCCGTTGCCCTTCTGTTCATCCGAATCGGTTGCGCTCTCCGGATTGTTGCTGAAGGACTCGGGGTCCCAGAGCTGCAGATTGATCGTAAAGTCGGGATTCACTCCGGCCGGGATCTCCAGCCAGAAGATGTGCGGGGAGTTGCCATAGTCGGGATGGGTCCAGTAGTCCCCGTCATCAAACTCGGAATCGGGACCATTCGTCTGCATCAGGACGTTGTCCTTGCTGGGCAGCACCACCTGTCCGGCGTAAGCCGCAGGTGCGAATGCCATGGCGAAGAACAGCATGAAGACCAGAAGCGAGATCCCGGCTCTGATGCCGTGTTGCCTATTCATGTGATCCATTTTGATTCTCTCCTAATTTTCTTGATTTGCTCTTTGCTGCTTGTTGCAGGCCGTCATGCACAAGAGCCGCCTGCGTCACTCTTTTCCGGAAAATCTGATCACCGCCTCCCTGTCCGGCACCTCCTTTCGCTGTCTGATACGCAAATCCTCTATTATTTCAGTTACACTTGTCATTTTACTTTGTCAGAAATCAGGGCTGCTGCGGGGCGTTTTTTCTATATTAAAATAAATATTATCAAAAGGATATATTATGCAGTGCACAGCCGTTCACCATGCTATTGCTCAAAAAGCATGCCATGATGCCGCCGTGGCGCCGCGGGCAAAAAAAAGTGGAAAAATGACGGGAAATCTGTACATTGAAAAGAGCGACAGAGGAGTGCCATCCAACCCTGTTTCAGGCGGAGGGAGAAATATGTACACAATCAAGTTTGTGGAGGGGGAGAAGATCTATCTGCGCCCCTATGCGGAAAGCGATCTCGATCTGGTCCATTGCGGAAAAAACGATCCCCTGGTGCGGGAGACCCTCTTCCTGGCGTTTCCCCAGACCCTCGATCAGGTCCGTGCGGAGATGAACAGCTGGAGCACAGCCAGAGAGACGGTTCTTTTCACGATCTGCAGCAGGGCGGGAGACAAGCCGGTGGGGCAGACCGCTTTTGTGCGCATCGATCCTGTGAGCCGGGCGGCGGTTTTTTATCTGGCCTTGTACGATACCGGAGAGTGGTCCCGGGGCTATGGCGGGGAAGCGACGCGGATGATGATCGATTACGGATTCAATATTCTCAATCTGAACCGCATCCAGCTTCACGTCAGCTGCGAGAATGAACATGCCGTCTCCGCCTACAAAAAAGCGGGTTACAGCATCGAGGGGACTCTACGGCAGGCCATGTATCATCATGACCGCTATGTCGATTTCTATGTGATGGGGATTTTACGCGAGGAGTATTACCGCCGGCAGTGATCGCAACGGCGGTGCGAAGTGAACGGCCGCCATTTTCAGATGCGCAGTTGCCGGTTTTGCGGGCTGGAATGCCCCGGCCGGGCATAAAAAAAGGCTGCGCCTCTCTCTTCATGAGAGGGCTGCAGCCTGGAGTGTACGGGGAGAGGATGCCGGTTTACGCAGAAGGCCTGCGGCGAAGCGTGCTGAAGATGATCCCGATGCCGATGGCGATCAGGACGAGCGGCCAGTAATCGATGAGGTAGCTGATCCTGAACCAGTCGACGTGGAGATCATCTAGGACCGCCACACTGCCGAAGGTTGTGAGGATGAATCCGGGGATGAGCACACCCCAATCCTTGGGTTTGCTGGCATAGAGCGCAAAAAAGCTGAGGCCGAAAGCCAGCAGCAGGATGCTCCACAGGTTGATGCTCCAGAGTGAATCGACGATGCCGTAATTTTTCAGAAAGGTGAAGAGGCCGCAGATCAGCAGGAAACAGGCCCAGAAGGCCTGGCTTTTATCCCCTTTGGCTACCGAAACGATCGCCATGGCCGCCAGGAGCAGCAGTGCGATCGGGTAGCTCTCCTCCCAGCCGAAATCGAAGAGCCCCATGCGCTTGAACAGCAGTCCTGCGCCGATGAGGATCAGGATAAGGCCCAGCACCAGGTTTGAGTCGTGTTTTTTCATGCCTTTTTCCTTTGTCAAAGGTAATAAGGATCGATCCTGCGTTTATTAACGTAAATTTGCATGGATTGTTTCAAGCATTCCTGCCGTGCGCCGGCGGCTTTGCTGCCGCCCGGTCGCGCATCCCCCCGGTCATTCCTTTTCGGCCTCTCCGGTCATGGGCACAAAGCGCACCGGGATGAGATTCCGGCGTGAGAGTTGTCCCTCGCGAGTGCGCTGGATGAGGACCAGCTCCTGATAGTGGCCTCCGAGGGGTAATATCATGCGGCCTCCGGGGGCGAGCTGTTCGACGAGGGGGTTGGGGATGTTCTCCGGCGAAGCGGTGAGCATGATGGCGTCGAAGGGGGCTTCTTCCGGCCACCCGGCAAAGCCGTCACCGCAGCGTACGTGCACATTATCGCAGCCGAGGCGGGCCAGAATTGCAGCGGCCTCGTGGCAGAGGGGCTCGACGATCTCGATAGTGTAGACCCTGCCGGCGAGCCGGCTGAGTACGGCCGCCTGGTAGCCGGAGCCGGTGCCGATCTCCAGCACCTTGTCATCGGGACCGATGCCGAGCATCGCGGTCATGTAGGCGACGATGAAGGGCTGGGAGATGGTCTGCTCGTAGCCGATGGGCAGGGGATGGTCATCGTAGGCGAGGTGGCGTTCGCCGGCGGGGACGAAGAGGTGCCGGGGCACGCTTTCCATCACCGCCAGCAGACAAGAGTCCTGCACGCCGCGGGCGCGGATCTGCCGGTCGACCATCGCCAGCCGTTTTTCGCGCCAGATGTCTTCATTGGGCAGGCTCGGGGGGAGGGCTTCTTTCTCCTTGTGCATACAGGTGCTCCCGAATAGTAAAAGGATGGCGAGGATCGCTGCTGGAGCGGATCTAGTCACGCCGGGCCTCCTTGTCATGCGGCCGGGTACAGAGCGTTATGGCCAGCGCCCCGGCCAGATTGGCGGCCGCCACCAGCCAGAGGGTGCGGGCGAAGCCGAAGAGGGGCACCCAGAGGCCGCCGATGAGCAGGGCGCCCGCGGCTCCGCCGGCCAGGTCCGCACTGTTTACGCTTCCCCAGCGGCCGCTCCCGCCGTGGCTGGTGTAGAGGCCGCTGAGCAGGGGGAAGAGGGCTCCGGCGAGGCCGCTGACGGTGAGGAGCGCAGCGTAAAAGAGCGGCGGGCTGGGATGGGCGCTGAGGAATTTGAAAAAGGGCGTCAGGGCCAGGGCGCTCAGGGCGGTCATCAGCAGCAGGAAGGGCGTAAGGGGGAGGCTCCTCCGCGCCCTGTGCATCGCCAGCCAGCCGCCGCCGGCCAGACCGGCCATGAAGGCTGCGAGAGCCAGGCCGATGGCGGCGTAGAGATTGCCGAAGATGTTCTGCATCGCCATGATGAAGAGCACGTCGAAAGCGGTGGCAGCCATGCCGATGGCAAAGGCCGCGAAAAGGATGACCGGCCGGATGGCGGCCTTCCTGGCGGTCCCGCGCGGAGCAGCGGCGCGCAGCAGGGCCGGCAGCAGCACGAACGCGAGCACCCCGCACCAGATCAGCAGCAGCCGGTTGTAGCCCATCGCCTCGATGGCGAGCAGAAGAGATCCGCCTCCCCGGGTCATTTTTTGCCAGAGGAGAAGGTCAATGAAGTAGGCGACCGGCTGAAAATCGAGATTGCGCCGGGCTGGTGCGCCGGCGAGCCGTTGCTCCAGCCCGGCGATGCGCCCGGCCGGCAGCATGAAGGCGAACATCGAGGGATAGAAATAGTCGAGATCGAGCTTTTTCTCCGTAAAGCGGCGCGCGAGTTCGTCCGGATCCGTGGTCAGGCTCTCCCGGCTGCCGGCGAGGTAGAGGGCCTCGCCGCCGGGCACGACGATGACCCGTTCAAAATAGCGGTGCAGCCCGGAGTACAGGGCTCTGTTGAGGCGCAGCAGTTCGGGACCGAGATAATTTTCGCCGGATGGCACATTGAGGAGGGCCAGCGCTCCGCCGGGCGCAAGCCGGCTGCGGGCAAGGGCGAAGAACTCCTCGGTGTAATAGCGGTTGGCGAGGGCTCCGGAAGGCCTGCCGGCAGCGATGACGATGAGGGTGTAGAGTCCTTTCTCCTGCTGCAGAAAATGGCGGCCGTCGGTGAAGCGCAGGGTCAGTTGAGGGTTGTTCCATGCTGTGCGCTGGGAATCGGGGAGCGCGGTCAGAGCGAGCCGGCATGCAAGCTCATCCATTTCGATGCAGGTGACGGAAACATCGGGATAGCGAGCCAGTTCGGGGGCGAGGCCGCCCAGCCCGCCGCCGATGAGCAGGAGGTCGTAGGGCCGGGGCAGAGGCTGATTCATCAGCAGGGCCGCATCGGCCTGACTGTCGACCGGATTGGGGAGGGCGGCCTGGAGGGCGCCGTTGCTGAAGAGGCTGGTGGCGCCCTGCCAGTCGACCACCGCCAGCTCGCCGTGCCTGGAGGTGGCGCGTGTCTGCAGTTCCATGCCGGGCGCGAAGGAGCGCCAGAAAGCGCCGGCCCTTTTCTCTTCCAGCCCGGGCGCGAGGAAAAAGAGCAGGAGCAAGAGGAGCGCCGCCGCCGGCTGCCAGCTTCGCCGGCCCAGGCGCCACCCCGCCATGAGGATCAGCAGCAGGCCGGCGGCCAGCAGGGCCTGCACGGGTGTCATCCAGTGCACGAGGATGAAGGTGAAAAGGAGGCTGCCGGCGACACAGCCGGCGGCGTCCCAGACATAAACCAGGGCGGCCGGATTGGCGGAGGAGGATTCGGCGGCGCGCGCGAGCAGGGTGAAAGAGCAGCCGAGGGGGAGCGCGACGGGAACAATCGTCAGCAGGGAGAGTACAAAGAGATGATTTGTCGTCAGGTATTCTGCTGCGGATACGCGCAGAAGCGTGCGGGCGCCGGGGAGGAACAGGAGGGCGGCGATCGCGCCGGCCAGGGCGGCGGCTTGTAAAAGAAGGGTGAGGGGCACGCCCCGGTGGGGCTGTGCGCGGGCGATGCGGTTGCCCATCCAGCTGCCCAGCCCGGATGCGGACATCCAGACGGCGAGGATGAATCCCACCAGCAGCTCATTGCCCCAGAATATGGCCATGAAGGCGCGCAGCAGTACGATCTGCACCAGCATGGCTGTCCCCCCGAGCAGCATGGCGGCGGGCTTGATGGAAGCCATAGTTTCCCTCATGAGTTTGCCTGCACTCCCCTCAATGTATGAAAATCAGGGGCAGAAACAAAGAAAAACGAAAACTTGACTTGCTATTTTCCGCAACTTTATTAAATTTAAAATTTATACACAGCAGCAAAACAGGAGGCAGGGATGAAGAGAGTATGGGTTGGGTTGGTGGTGGTTCTGGCGCTTGCGGGGCTGCGCTGTTCGGAGCCCTCCAGCCCGGAGGCGGGTGTTCCCGAGCCGCCGGTGATGATCGCCGTCAGCGGGCCGGCGTCGGTGAATGCTCCGCCGCAGATCGCCCAAAAAGCGGGGGAGATTCTCACCTATTTCAATTTTGTGCAGACGACCCTGGGGGATCTGAGCGGCGACGCTCCGGCGGTCAACAGTAATATCTATACCTGGGAGATCCCTGCCGGCAGCGGCACGATCGTGAAAAAGATCAAGGCTGTCAGGCGATCGGACGGCTCCGTCGACTGGACCGTGGTGCTGAATGGTCAGACCGCGGACAGCACGCGATACAACGACCGCCAGCTTTTTATCGGCAAGGCGGCCGAGGATAACCGCTCCCAGGCCTGGACCTTTTATGATCTGCTCACAGGCGACATCACGCACAAGATCTCCTGGAGCAGAGACAAGGATGGCACCCTTATGCTGGACGACACTTTTTCCGCGATGCAGGCTGTCTGGCGACTGGTCAACTCCAGGGATGGCTCGGGCAGCTACAGCTATACCCTGGCGGGAGTGGCGCAGTTCAGCGCCACCTGGCGCGCGGATGGCTCGGGCAGTTACACCGATTTTACAGCGTCGGGCACACCCGAGAGCTGGGAGTGAGTGGAGCCGCCCCGGCCGGCGCATAAAATGGAATGATCGATGTTAAAACAGGATGAGATATTCGCGGGAAGCGTCAACCAGCCCGTTTTTCGCCGCGCGATCGTTGCAGTTGCGCTTTCGCCCAGCATTCAGGCTGTTCTGAACCAGTCGCAGCGGGTTCTACGCACACTGGGCGCCAGGCCGGTTCTGCTGCATGTCGGCAATGACACCCCGGCGGCGCGTGCAAAACTCAAAGCAGCCATCGCCGCCTCCGGTTTCGGCGGGCAGGAGCCCGAGCTGATCATCCAGCCCGGGCAGCCGGCTGATACCATCGCTGCGGTGGCCAGTCAGCAGCGCGCCGATCTGATCATCACCGGCGCGGCTAAAAAGGAGAGCCTGCTTCGTCATTTCATCGGCTCCGTCGCCCGCCATCTCGCCCACAAGGCGCCCTGTTCCCTGCTCATGATGACCGGAACGGCTGCCGATGCGGGCGCCTTTTCCCGCATCCACTGCGAGGTTGAGTACGACCGTCCTGCCCATTTCGCTGTTGAGGTGGCCATGGGTGTGGCCCGGCGAATGCGCAGCCGTGAGTTGATTTTGACCCACTGGTTCCCTTTGCCGGTGTGGGAGGATAAAATCGATCACGCCCGCGAAAACAGTGAGTTCCAGCGTCTTTTCCACCATCAGGATAACCGCCTCAGGCGTTTCCTCACCCGATTTTCCGTCGACGGGGTCCGCTTCCGCTTCCAGTGCATCCACGAGCAGCCCCTCACCGGCACCCTGGAGTTTGCCCGCGATATCGACGCCGATCTCATGGTGATACCAGGCCCCCGGCGGCAGACCGGTATCTGGGACCGCCTCTTCAGGGACAATCTCGAGCACCTCTTCAAGAGCCTCTCCGGCGCCATCCTGCTCACGCGCAGGACCCGTTATCGCGTTCGCGGCTGATTTCTCATTTTACTCCATAAAAAAAGCCCGTCCCTGCTGCAGGGACGGGCTTTTTTTGATTTTCATCGATTTCCGGCGGAGAGCTCCGCCGCCTACTTTTTGCGCACCCAGAGCGAGAGGGTGCCGGGGCCCCGGCCGGCCGCTTCGAGCACAAAGAGGGAATCATTCGAAGGCGAGATCGCCAGGGCTTCAGGTGCGTTGAGGGGGGGCTCCCCGTCGGTCAGATGGGCGAGCAGCCGGCCCGAACGGCTGAAGATGGTGATGACGCCGCGCTGGGGGTGAGGCACATAGACCGCATCGGTGGAGTCGCTTCCCACCTTGCCGTCGCCGGCGTCCGCCGCTGCGAGGTCCTTCACCCGCCAGTAGCGTGCCAGATAGCCCTCGATGGCGCCGTTCCAGCATTGCACTCCATCAGTGGTCTGATCGGAGATGTAGACCTGGCTGCCGTCCTTGAGCACGGCGATATCGCTGCCGGTATGGTCGATTCCGAAGGGGCTGCCGCCGATCTCGATCCCCAGCGGGCTGAGAATGTGCCAGCGTGTCGAGTTTTCTTCGAGCAGGTAGAGCCGGCCTTCGCGGTCGCAGTCGATTCCGCCGGCGGCGAAGTCGAGGGCGATGCCTGGCATGGGGATGCCGTTTTCAGCCTGAAAACGATAGAGCATCCGCGGTTCCTCTTCCGTGAGCACGCAGACGAGGTTGGGAGGGGCGAAGGCCATGGCGCTGATGACTCCCAGGGGATGGCTCTTGAGATCCTTGTCGAGGCCATACTGGATGGGGGAGAAGGCGGCCGGCTTGCCGCGGCCGTCGAGGATGGTCAGGGCGGGGGTATTGAGCGAGCCCACCCAGAGCTGGCCTCTGTTGTCGGCGGTGATCGCGCAGGGGGATTCGATGGCCGGGCCGAAGGGGCCTTTGGCGATGAAAGTCTGGTATTTGGCCAGGATGGAGAGTGACCAGACATCGCTGTAGCCAAAGTTGCGCTTGAAGTGGCCGGCCGACTCCTGGTGATCATCCCAGGCGTGAACGCGGAAGCGAAAATCGAGACCGGCGTAATCGGCCTTGATCGCCTTGTCGGTGATGTACCAGTCCTTGTAATTCTTGAGTTTGCTCATCTGCACTTCGTTGGCCGGATTGGGCGGCCAGCTGCGGTCATAGAGCAGATAGATGCCCTTGCCCCTGGAGCCGGTGTTGTCATCGAAAACCCCGGAGGGATCGGTGATCTTGGCGGCGATGCGGAATTTGGAGTGGGCGAAGAGGCGGTCCGGGATGGTGTAGGCCTGCTCCACGACCGGGCCCTGGGCGTCGCCGGCGTACATTTTCCAGGGCTGGAGGGCGACAGGCGCCTCGCCGCCCCAGTTCTGGGTCAGCACCTGGGCGAAGGCGGGATCGGCAGAGTGGCCGGGGAAGAGCAGTTCATAGGAAAAGATGGCCAGTCCCTTGCAGCCGGCGTCGCGCGCGATTTTGATCTGGGCGGCGAGATGACGGGCGCTGCCGGTATAGAGGCCCGGGTAGACATGGCGGTTATGATCGTTGTAGCGATGCTCGAGGAGCTGGCGGCGGAAAAGAGTGTCGTCGCGGGTGTAGATCATCGGGAAAATGGCGTCGACGATGCCGCGGGCGAGCCATTCATGGCTGTCCTGGAGATAGACCCGGCGCCCGGTCTGGTAGTTGCCGAGCACCGCAGCGGAGAGCATCATCTCGGACCGGTGCAGACGCATGGCGGAGTGGAGCTTGCCGAGGAAGCGGCTGATCGCCTCGCGCCGCCACTGGCTCCAGGCCTTTTCGTCGGCGTGGGGGTTTCCTCCCGTCTCCTGCCGGTAGGCGTCAAGCGAGGCCTGGTCGTAGGAGAAAGCAGGCGCGGGATAGCGGATATAGTCGAGATGGAGGCCGTCGATGGCGTAGCTGGTGTAGAGCTCTTCGCAGATGCCGAGCAGATAGGGGGTGACTTCCGGATGGGTGGGGGAGAGCCAGACATAGTGCGAGGAGAGGGGCTGGCGCCTGCCGTCGCGATCCACCATGAACCAGTCGGGATGGGCGTTATAGAGCTGGTTGCCGATGCGCGGGGGTTTGGTGCCCATCCAGCCGGGGTAGACATTGATCCAGGCGTGCAGCTTGAGCCGGTGGGCGTGGGCGTAATCGACCGCCACCTGGAGGGGATCCCAGCCGGGATCGCCGTTGCGCAGTTCCGGGGACCATAATTCGATTTTTGAGCGGTAAAGGACCGTGCCGTCGCCGCGCACCTGGAAGAGAATGGTGTTAAAGCCGGTGGCGGCGGCATTCTCCATGATGCGGCCGATGTCCGCCGGCGACCTGTAGTCCCACCGCGTCACCCAGAGGGCGCGGGTTTCCCCCTCATTCTGGGCGGCAGCAGGTGCGATAATATGGAAAAAGATGAGAATGGCGAGAAGAAGAGTGCCCGTAAGACCCAACCCGTTGCGCATGCAAACTCCCGGTCTGATCAAAATATTCCGGTTAATTTAACAATTATGGCTAAACTATCAAACAGTTTATTACTGATTTTAACCGCCGGTTGAGCACAAATCCAGCTTGACTATTTCTTGTATTCATAGTACATTAATTGTTTGGATCGTATGAACCGCTCATCTTGAGGGTCAGCAGATGGATGTTTTTAAACTGGAATCCCCCTTCACCCTGCAGGGCGACCAGCCCCAGGCGGTCGAGCAGCTTGTCGAAGGCCTGGCGCGCGGGGATGGCTATCAGACCCTTTTAGGGGTGACCGGCAGCGGCAAGACCTTCACGATGGCCCATGTCATCGCCCGCATCAACCGCCCGACCCTGATCATCTCGCACAACAAGACTCTGGCGGCACAACTCTACGGCGAATTCCGCGGCTTCTTCCCGGGAAATGCGGTCGAGTATTTTATCAGCTATTACGACTATTACCAGCCCGAAGCCTATCTTCCCCATACCGATACCTACATCGAGAAGGATACCTCGATCAACGACGAAATCGACCGCCTGCGTTTGCGCGCCACTTCGGCTCTCCTCTCCCGCCGGGATGTGATCATCGTCGCTTCGGTCTCGTGCATCTACGGCCTGGGTTCGCCCGAAGACTGGCTCGAGATGCTGATCATCCTCAAGACCGGCCAGAAGATCGAGCGCAATGCCCTTCTACAAAAGCTGGTGGAGGTCCACTATGCGCGCAACGATGTCGATTTCGACCGCGGAACCTTTCGCGTGCGTGGCGACGTCGTCGAGGTGATCCCCGCCTATGAGCGCGAGGCGATCCGCATCGAGATGTTCGGCGACGAGATCGAACGCCTCTCAATGGTCGATCCCCTCACCGGCGAGATCAGAAGCGAAACCGACACGGTGGCGATCTATCCGGCCAAGCATTTTGTCACCTCCCCCGAGCGCCTCAAGAAAGCGATGAAGGGGATCGAGGATGAGCTGCAGGCCCGCCTCGCCGATTTCCGCGCGCGCAACAAGCTGCTTGAGGCCCAGAGGCTGGAACAGCGCACCCGTTTCGATCTGGAGATGATGCAGGAGATCGGATACTGCTCGGGCATCGAGAACTATTCCCGCCATCTCGGCGGCCGCAAGCCGGGGGAACGGCCCTCGACGCTGATCGATTATCTGCCGAAGGATTATCTGCTCATCATCGACGAATCGCATGTCACCGTCCCGCAGATCCGCGGTATGTTCCACGGTGACCGTTCCCGCAAGGAGACGCTGACGGAATATGGTTTCCGGCTTCCCTCGGCCCTCGACAACCGGCCGCTCAACTTTGACGAGTTCACCGCCTCGATCAACCAGTGCGTCTTCGTCTCCGCCACACCGGCCGAATACGAACTGGACATGTGCCAGGGTGTCGTCGTCGAGCAGGTGATCCGTCCGACCGGCCTGATGGATCCCGAGATCGAGGTCCGGCCGGTCAAGGGCCAGATCGACGACCTGATCGGCGAGATCAACGAGCGCGCCGATCGCGGAGAACGCACTCTGGTCACCACCCTGACCAAGCGTATGGCCGAGGACCTGACCGAGTATCTCACCGGCATGGGCATCCGCGTCCGCTACATGCACTCCGAGATCGAGGCTCTTGAGCGCGTCGCTATCCTCCGCGACCTGCGCCTCGCCGAGTTCGATGTGCTGGTCGGGATCAACCTGCTGCGCGAGGGGCTCGATCTGCCCGAGGTCTCTCTGGTCGCTGTCCTTGACGCCGACAAGGAGGGTTTTCTGCGTTCCGAACGCTCTCTCATCCAGACCTCCGGCCGCGCCGCCCGCAACGTCAACGGCAAGGTGCTGTTTTATGCCGACAAGATCACCGATTCGATGCGCCTGGCGATGGAGGAGACCAGCCGCCGCCGCAAGATTCAGGCGGAATATAATCAGGTCCACAATATCACCCCGACCTCCATCGTCAAGTCGGTGGAAGATGTGATGGGCGCCACGCGCGTGGCCGATGCGCGCTCCGAGTCCTACAGCCGGAAAGAGCCGGCCGTCGACGACAAGGAGTTCCGTCAGGCCTGGAACCGGATGAGCGCAAAGGAAAAGCTCGAACTGATGAGCGAAATGGAGAAAAAGATGTTCTCGGCGGCGGCGGCGCTGCAGTTCGAGGAGGCGGCGGTGCTGCGCGATCAGATCGACCTTCTCCGGCTCAGCTATGAAGAAAAACACAAAATCGAGATGATTCTGGCCAAATAAGGAGCGCTATGCGAGTACTGATCATCGGCAGCGGGGGACGTGAACACGCACTGGTCTGGAAGGTGAAACGGAGTGCGCTGGTCAAAAAGATCTACTGCGCGCCCGGCAATTACGGCATCGCTAGAGATGCAGTCTGCGTCGACATTCCGGCGCATGATATCAAGCGGCTCCTCGCCTTCGCCGTCAAGGAAAAGATCGACCTCACCATCGTCGGCCCTGAGCAGCCCCTGGTTGCCGGCCTCGTCGACGAGTTCGAGGCCAACGGTCTGGTCATCTTCGGCCCCAACCAGCGCGCCGCCGAACTCGAGGGCAGCAAGGCTTTCGCCAAGGAGCTGCTGGCGCGGCACAAGATACCCTCTGCAGAGTATCGCATCTTCTCGGATGTTGGCGAGGCCCAGAAATATGTTGAAAGCGCGCGGATGCCGCTGGTGATCAAGGCCGACGGACTGGCTGCCGGCAAGGGGGTCTATATCTGCACGGAGAAAGTGCAGGCCCTCATCGCCCTGCACCAGATCATGGAGAGCCGGGTATTTGGCCAGGCGGGCAGCCGCGTCGTGATCGAGGAGTTTCTGGCGGGCGAGGAAGTCTCCGTGCTCGCCCTCAGCGACGGTGAAAACCTGGTCTATCTGGCCCCGGCGCAGGACCACAAGCGCATTTTCGACGGCGATATGGGGGCCAACACCGGCGGTATGGGCGCCTACGCCCCCACCCCTTTTCTGGATGAGGCCACTTTCAGCCGCATTCGCACGGAGATCATGGAGCCGACCATCCGCGCCATGGCGCGCGAGGACCGCCCCTACCGCGGGGTGCTCTACGCCGGTCTGATCCTCACCGCCACGGGACCCAGGGTGCTGGAATTTAACTGCCGTTTCGGGGATCCCGAGACCCAGGTGATCCTGCCTCTGGCGGCCAGCGATCTGGTTGAAGCGATCATGGCCTGCCGTGACGGGGGACTGGCCGGTTTTCAATGGCGGAACCACGCCGGCGCCGCCGCGGGCGTCGTGATCGCCTCCGGGGGCTACCCGGAGCGCTATACTACCGGCCATCACATCATCGGTCTCGACGGCCCGCTGGAAAAGGACGTGGTCATCTTTCACTCCGGCACCAGACTGGCGGACGGCAAGCCGGTCACGGCCGGCGGCCGCGTCCTCACGGTCACGGCCTGGGCGCCGGACCTGGAGGCGGCCGTCGCCCGCGCCTACCGCACCGTGGGCAAAGTGACCTTTGACGGCGCCTATTACCGGCGGGACATCGGCGCCAGGGGATTGCGCAAGCGATAATCTCCTCTGCATTCCCGCAGTTTTGGAGTATAGTTTAGGAACAGATCAAGTAAAACAGATGGGAACGGTACCGGCATCACAGGTCAATCTTCCGCAGCCTCTCCCTCTTTTTTGAAACATGGAGCCCAATTTTAAGGAGCGCAGCATGAAAATCCTCGTCACCGGCGGCGCCGGTTTTATCGCCTCGCAGATCACCGATGCCTATATCGCCGCCGGCCACCAGGTCGTTGTGGTGGATAACCTGAGCACGGGCAGGAGGGAGAACCTCAACCCCAAAGCGGTCTTTTACGAGATGGATATCCAGGACCCGCAGCTCATCGATATTTTCAAACGCCACGAGATCGAGATCGTCAATCATCATGCCGCGCAGATGGATGTGCGCCGCTCCGTCGAGGATCCCATCTATGACGCCCGCAACAATGTGCTCGGCTTTCTCAATATCCTCCAGGCCTGCGCCAAAACCGGAGTGAAACGGGTCATCTTCGCCTCCTCGGGCGGGGCGATCTATGGCGAGCAGGACTATTTTCCGGCCGACGAGGCGCACAAGACCCAGCCCTGCAGCCCCTACGGCATCACCAAACTGGTCGGCGAAAAGTACCTCTTTTTTTACAGCCAGAATTACGGCATCGAGCATACCATCCTCCGCTATGCCAATGTCTACGGGCCGCGCCAGAATCCGCACGGCGAGGCGGGCGTGGTGGCCATCTTTTGTAACCGTCTGCTCGCCGGCGAACAGCCGGTGATCAACGGCACCGGGGAACAGACGCGCGATTTCGTCTTTGTCGGCGATGTTGTGGCGGCCAATCTTCTCGCTCTCGGCCTGAAGGGCAACGATACTTTCAACATCGGCACGGCCAAAGAGAGCACCATCAACGAGGTCTACCGCATCATCAACCATCTCATCGGCAGCGATAAGCCCGAGCAGCACGGCCCCGGCAAGGAGGGTGAGCAGTTCCGCAGTGTTATCGATCCGGCCCACGCACAGAAGGTGATGGGGTGGAAGTCCCGCTACACCCTCGACACCGGCCTGCGCGAGACCGTCGACTTTTTCAGGAATGCGAAGGGCTGAGCAGGGTATGAGCACGGATTTTCTCCCCAACAGCCGCTGGCTGGAGGTTCAGCAGGAGGTCGGCATCCTGGGCCGGTCCGATGCGATCCGCCGCCTGCTGGAGACCATCGAACAGGTGGCTCCGACCGATATCTCCGTGCTTATCACCGGCGAGAGCGGTACCGGCAAGGAGCTGGTGGCCAGGGCGATCCACACGCGCAGCCGGCGCAGCCTGAACCCGCTGATCACGGTCAACTGCGGGGCGATCCCCGAGGGCATCATCGAATCCGAACTCTTCGGTCACGAAAAGGGCTCCTTCACCGGCGCCATCGGGCCGCGCAAGGGCTATTTCGAACTGGCCGACAAGGGCTCGATCTTTCTCGACGAGATCGGCGAACTTCCCTTGACTACCCAGGTCAAACTGCTGCGCGTGCTTGAATCGCGCGAATTCATGCGCGTCGGGGGGGTGACCTCGGTCCAGACCGATGTGCGCTTCATCGCCGCCACCAACAAGCAGCTTGAGGAGGAGGTGCGCCGGGGCAATTTTCGCGAGGATCTCTTTTACCGCCTCAACGCCGTCCATATCCGGGTGCCGGCGCTGCGCGAACGCAGCGAGGATATCCCGATCCTGGTCAAAAAATTCACCCGGGATTTCATCCGCGAAAACCACATCGAGTTTGCCGGCTTTAGTGACTCGGCGCTGGCGGCCATGTCCCATGCCCGCTGGCCGGGCAACATCCGCGAACTGCGCAACCTGGTCGAAAAAGTCATTGTGCTGGAACGCGGCGCTTTTGTCGATGAAGCGGCGGTCCGGCGCTATCTGAACATCAGCAATCCCATGGACCCCGCGCTGCCGGTTCCCCTCAGCCGCGGGAGGGAGGAGAGCGAACGGGACCTCCTGCTGCGCGTGCTGCTTGAGATCAAGAGCGAGATCGCCCAGCTCCGGGAACTGCTCCTGCGGCGCCAGGCCGCTCCCTATCACCTCGCCCCGTGGCAGGAGGATCTCGCCGAGGAGTATCTCGAACCCGCCCTGCCTCCTGCTGAAGGAGAGCGCAGTTCGGTCGCCGAGATGGAGCGCGAGCTGATCCAGAATGCCCTTTTAAAATACGGCAGCAACAAGCGCAAAGCAGCCCGCGCCCTGGGCCTGAGCGAGCGCACGCTCTACCGGAAAATCAATAAATATGGTCTGAAGGCCTCCCATGAATAGAAAAGCTCTCCTGTTCCTCCTGCTGCTCTGCGCCGGATCCGGCTGCGGCATCTATTCCGTCAAGGGCTCCATGGCGCCGCACCTCAAAACGGTGGCCATTCCCCTCTTCGAAAACCGCACGGCCGAATTCCGGGTGGCCGAGGACCTGACCGATGCGGTGATCAACTCCTTCACCAGCGACAATTCGCTCAAGATCGCCGACCGCGGCGCCGCCGATGTCCTGCTCGAAGGCACGATCATCCAGATCGATGACCGGGCGGGGGCCTTTGACGAAAATGAGTCGGTGCAGGATATGAAAATCTACCTCAGCGTGCAGATCAAATGCAGCGATCAGGTGAGGCGGGAGGTGCTGTGGCAGGAACGGCTGACCCATTTCGGCAGCTACGATCCCGGCGGCGGCCCTGATGCGCGCAGCGAAGCCCTCCTCGAGGCTATGGAAAAGGTGAGCGAGGATGTCGTCAATAAAACCGTCGCCAACTGGTAATTTTGGATCTCCGCCACAAACTGTTTGGTATTTTTACAAATAATGGTTAATTTTATTATTATAAAATCGGCATCTGGCTCCATTTGAGGGTACTTTTGCATACAGAAACAGCCGGCGCAAGAGCCGGGAACCGACCCGGAAGTGGGGAATTGCAGGATTAGGAGAGCAACTCATGCGTGATAGTTATGCCGCGGAAGTCAAATCACTGACGCAGCATCTGGGGGCGCACAAAGAGTCGATGATTTTTGCGCGTCTGGCTGATAAATACCTTCATCTCAACGAAGTCCAGAAGGCGATCGAGATTTGTCAATCCGGACTGCGCAACCATCCCCAATACACGAGTGCCTATTTTGTTCTGGCCAAATGCCATCTCGCTCTTCAGCAGTATGAGGAAGCGGAGAAGCACCTCAAGCATCTCCTGAATCAGGACCCACGCCACCTCAACGGCCACAAACTCTATTCCGAGTTGATGGCGAGGATGGGGCTCTCCCTGCGTGAACGCGACAGCCAGGTCAGAATTCATGATCTGGACCCGCTCTATCCCCTGACCGAGGCCGAACCGGCCTTTGCGGCGGAGCAAGCGCCCGCACCGGTCGAGCGTTTCGCGCCGGAGAGGGCGGCCCCGCCGGCCGCGCCCAGTGCACCGGCGATCGAAACTGAGCCGGCAGAACCTTTCGAGCCGGTGATCACGCCGGAGGCTGCCGCCGCCGATGCCCGCCCCACCGAATCCGTGGTGAGCGATTACAAACCCCCTGTGCCGGAGATGGATCTCGACGCCTTTACCCGCGAGCTGGCGGCGCTGGAGGTCCCTGCTGATGAAGAGCTGGCCGAAACACCGGCCGGACTCGCCGGCACGGTCGAACCAATCGCCGAAACGGCTGCACCCCACCACGAACCGGAAAACGATTTTGAGCGGGAAGAGGTCCATTTCTCGGAAATCCTCGATGATCTCTTCAGCCTCAGCCGCGATGAAGAGACCCGGCGTGAGCTGGAAGAGCGCAGCACCCTCCAGCGCGCGGCCCTGCAGCCTGAACCCGAACTCGGTCCCCCGGCGCCCGAGGCTGAAGAGTTCCTGCCGGCGGAAGAACCTCCCTTCGCGCTGCAAGATGAACCTGAATACCGCTTGACGCCGGAGTCCGAGTCTGAACCCCGTTATAAGCCGAACCCGGATCCTGAACCCCGATACATACCGAACCCGGATCCTGAACCACGCTATACGCCGCAACCCGAACCGCTCTACCGCTTCGAACCTGAACCGGAACCCGCGCCGGAGCCGGAGCCTTTGCCCTTTGAAGAGCCTCCTGCTCCGCCGGAGCCGCTGCCGGAAGAGCGCAGGATGTCGCCCGTGCTGCCTTTCAGAGGCGATGAAGAGTGGCCGGATGAGCCTGTCTTCGACACGCCGCCTGAACCGGAGAGCCCCATCCGCCTCGAACCCCCGGCCGCCGGATTAGGACCTTTCAGCGAGCGCGAAGCAGCCTCTCCGCTCGGCCCCGCTGACGGCCGCGGCATCGGCGACGAGCTGGAGGACCAGCCTCTGAGCGAAGAGGAGGAAGAGGAGCAGTTCAGCAGCTTCCTCTCCAACCTCGACCGGCTGGGCGGAGCCGCCCTCGAGAACGGGGAAGAGGATCTCCTTACCACCACCGGAGAAAAGGGATTTACTCCGCCCTGGGATGAGGAGCCCGAAGAGGAGCCGCTCCAGCAGGCCGGGCCGGAAGAGCAGGAGACGCCCCGCCGTCCGCTTCAGCCGCCGGCGCCCGAAGAGGAGCCTATGGCGTCGGAGGAGCCCGTGGACGAAAAGCCCAAGGAAAAATTTGTCACCCCTACTCTGGGCGAAATTTATGCTGCGCAGGGCCAGTACGCCAAAGCGATCAACGTCTTTGAGATGCTGCTGAAAAAGAATCCCGAAAACGAATGGTACCGCACCAAACTTGAATACCTGCGCAAACGTCAGGAGGATGAAAGCAAATAGCCTCTGCGCCGCAGCGCTGGCCGGGCGAAATCTCCTCGATCCGCCCGGGCGCTGCAGCTCTTGCTCGCTCTCACCGGTGGAAATGGACGGCCGTGGTCATCTCTGTTGTGATCGTCACATATAATAACCACGCTGAAATCGGCGCCTGCCTGAACGCGCTCCACCTTGCCTCGGCATCTTTTGCCACGCATCTCTACCTCATCGATAATGCCAGCACCGACGGCACCGGTGAGCTGCTGGAGGCCTCCCGCAGCCGCTGCACCTCGCAATTTCACCATTTTCTCCTTATCCGGAATGAGCAAAACCGGGGCTATACAGCGGCGGTCAATCAGGGGCTGCAGCACTGCCGCGGCGATTTCATTCTGCTGCTCAACCCCGATGTGGTTATTCCGGAGGAGGCCCTGACCATTCTGCTGCGCCAGTTCGAGCGCGATCCTGCCATCGGCATTGTGGCGCCGCAGCTCCGGTTTCCCGACGGCCGGATTCAACCCTCCTGCCGGCGCTTTCCCCGCAGGCGCGATGTGCTCCTCGAGGTGAGCGGACTGGTCCACATCACCCGGCGGCTGGGCGGCAGGGACTGGAAGATGACCGACTTTGACCATCGCCACAGCCGCTTCGTCGATCAGCCCCAGGGGGCTTTTTTGCTGGCCCGGCAGGTGCTCCTCGACCGCCTGGGCGGCCTCGACGAACGCTATTTCATGTTCTTCAGCGATGTGGAGTGGTGCGAACGGGTCATCGCCGCGGGCTGGAAAATCTGGTTCTGCAGCGACACTTTCGTCTACCACCACAAGGGAGCCAGCGTCTATCGCGAGCGGCCGCGGATGCTGGTCACCTCGACGCGCTCCTTCATCGATTACCTGAGCGCTCACGACCGCTCCCGATACGACCGGCTCGCCACAAAATTCGTTGCGCTGATCTTGCGACTGACGCTGCAGGCGCGCCTGCTTGCCCTAAAGGCCAGGAAACTTTTTATCCGATGAAACCGCTGCATCCACCCACAGGGAGGAGGACCGGATTTTTTATTCCGGCGCTCCTGCTCACCGCCGCGCTTCTCGTCCCGCTCTCTCCGGCCGGGGCACAGCCGCAAACCCTTCTCGTCAAAATGGCCGCTCCTCTGCCTGCCGCTGCCCGCGATGAGGCCGGCGCCCTGCGCAAGCAGAGCACCGGGCCGCTGAGCGCACTCGCCGCGCGGCCGGAGGTCGCCCTCATCAAACCCCTCTTTCCGCCCGCTGACAGGATCACCGCCGGCGCATCTATCCCGCCTGAGCGGATCGAACTAGGAAAATGGCTCATCCTCACTCTGGCCACGACGGCCGGCACTGATGCCCTCGCCGAAGAGCTGCAGCGGCTTCCGGAGGTGATCTGGGCCGGGGCGCCGCGCTGCTTTCACCTCGACTATACGCCCGACGATCCCCTCTTCAGCCGGCAGTATGGCCTGCGCAAGATTTCCGCTCCGGCCGGCTGGGAGAGCGGACGGGGCAGCCGCGAGATCGTCATCGGCGTGATCGACACCGGCATCGACTATGACCACCCCGACCTGAAGGAGAATCTCTGGGTCAACGCCGGCGAGGATTTGAACGGGGACGGCCTGGCCGATTCCCTCGACCTGAACGGCGTGGATGACGACGGCAACGGTTTCATCGATGACGTGCAGGGCTACGATTTCACCGATGCCCCGAACTATCCGGACGGCGGCGACTATCGCGGACGCGATGCCGATCCGATGGACGAGATGGGGCATGGCACCGCTGTAGGCGGCATCATCGCCGCCGTGGCCGGCAACGGCCTCGGCATCGCCGGGACCGCCCCCGGCTGCAGGGTGATGAACCTGCGCGCCTTCACCGCCGGCGGAAACGGTGAGGAAGACGACGTCGCCGCCGCCATTCTCTATGCCATCGAAAACGGCGCGGCGGTCATCAACATGAGCTGGGGAGACGTCTTCGTCTCCCGCCTCCTGGATGACGTCCTTCACTATGCCTCAGCCCTGAATACGGTCCTGGTCGCCTCCGCCGGCAACAGCGCCACCGATCAGATCCATTATCCCTCAGCCTTCGCCAACACCATCTCCGTCGGCGCAACCGACGCCTCCGATCAGCTCGCCGGTTTTTCCAATTACGGCCCTTCGATCGATATCGTCGCCCCCGGCGTCAATATCCTCACCACCGCGCGCGGCGCGCAGTATGACTCATCCCTCAGCGGTACCTCTTTTTCGGCCCCCTTTGTCTCAGCCGCGGCCGCCCTGCTGCTCTCGCAGCAGCGGGAACGCTCCCCGGATGGCGTGCGCAGCCTCCTGACCACCTCCGCTCAGGATCTCGGCCCGCAGGGCTGGGATATCTACTACGGGGCCGGAAGGCTCGATCTCGCCCGCGCACTCGCTCCGGGCCTCGCCGCTGAGGTCCGCATCACTTCCCCATGGCTCGATCAGGGTTTCCAGGAGAGCCCGATCGAAATCGTGGGCTCCGCCTGGACACCCTCCCTGCAAAGTTACACCCTGGAGTGGGGGATGGGAGACAACCCCGCCGCATGGCTCCCGATCACACCGCCGAGCTCCAGCCGCGTCATCGACGGCCTGCTGGGCAGTTGGGAGGAACTCCCGGCGGCGGATACCAGTTACACTATCCGCCTGCGGATCCAGAACAGCAACGGCTCCGTCGAACAGTCCCAGGTGAGGATCTTCATCGACCGGACCGCCCCGGTCATCTCGAACATCGAACTGATCCCCATGTACGACGCCGGCAATCCCTCCTGCCTGCTCCAGTTCGAAACCGATGACCTTTGCGAGGGTGAGATCCTTTTCCGCCCAGCGGGCGGCGCTGCTCCCTGGCAGGAGGCGCCGATGAGCTATCGCAGCTATCAGCCGCGGCTCCATCTCACCCGGGATCTCGGCGCGCAGGTGCTCGATGTCCGGATCAGCGTGGACAATCCCGCCGGACTGCGCACTGTTTCCGACAGCCTGCTCCGGGTGGACCTGAGCCCGCCGCCGCTGAATACCATGCGCTACACCCGCCTCGAGGAGAGCCTCCCGCACGGCCATCTGCTCGACCGCTCCGCCGATTTCAACGGCGACGGCCGGCCCGAGATCGTCATCGGCGCAGCCGACAGCCAGGGCAGGCTCTTCACCACGCTTTTCAGCCGGGATGGATCCGGTTTCCGCCAGCTCTATACCCTGCCCGAATCCGCCATCCCGCGCAGCAGCGGCGACAGCGACGGCGACGGCGTTCCTGAACTGCTGGCGGGCTACGGCTTTTCCACCTGGCTCTACGAGGCCGGCGGCTCCGATCCCTTCCGGATGAATCTGGTGCGCCGCTGGCAGGGCGACAGCCGCGTGCAGTACTGGGGCAGCCGCCTGGCCGACCTCGACGGGGACAATCGCAGCGAATTGATCATGCGCGTGGTCCGGACCGGCGAAACCTCCTCCGACCTCTTTGAAGTCTGGCGCAGCACCGGCGGCGGCGAGTTCGAGACCATGGCCGCGCTGCCCAATCCCACCGCCGGGGACAACTTTAACGGCGTGCCGCGCTGCGAAACCGGCGATTTCGACGGCGACGGCCGGCCGGAACTCCTCTTCGGCGACAGCGACGGGGATCTCTACATCTATGAGTACGACGGGAGCGCCTTTTCCCTGACGTGGCAGGAACGGCTGCCCCTGTTCGATGCCATCGATTATATCGCCGCCGGCGATTTCGACGGCGACGGCGAGCAAGAGTTCGCGGCCGGCTCCCACTCCGACCCCAACCTGAACACCGAACACAGCTACGATTCCCGCCACTGGTGCTATCGCATCTATGAGGACACGGGCAACAACGCCTTTGCGCCGGCCGCCGAATGGCGCTTCTTCGGCTACGAGTCGACCCGGGATTTCGAGAGCGGAGTCTCGTGCGCCGACGCCGACGGCGACGGCCGCGCTGAACTCTTCATCGCCGCCTTTCCGGATCTCTATATCGCCGAATACTCCCCGGAGAGAGGCTATGAACTCACCTTTCACGCCGCCCCCATCCGGACCAACGCCGTCGCCGTGGTCGACAGCGATGGCGATGCCCTCATGGAATTCTGGGCGAGTGACGGCGAAGCGGTCCGCCCCCGCGTGCTGGCCGGGAGCCTGACCGGACCCGCCATGCCGGTGGGCGTGACCGCCAGGCCTTTGAACGCCGCGACTGTCGCGCTGGCCTGGCATCCCGTGCCCGGAGCGCAGCACTATCTGCTTTATCGCGGCCCTGCGGCCGACAGCCTGATGCTCTATCAGGAGATCCTCCTGCCCTCCTTCACCGACAGCCTGGTCCGGGCGGGCGCCCGCTATTTTTACGCGGTCGCCAGCCGCGATACGACGCGCACCCCGGCCGTGAGCCTGCGCTCGGAAGTGGTCTCCGCTCTGCCCGGTGAACCGCCCGCGCTGCTCTCCGCTGTGATGAGCGGCGCAAGCTCCCTGCGCCTCCGCTTCACCAGACCCATGAACACCGGCCTGCTGCAGGATGTCCGCCACTATGCCATCACCCCCGAGATCGGCCGTCCGGCCACCGCCCTGCCGCTGGCCTCGGGAGCCGAGGTGCTGCTCAGCCTCGAGGCCCCGTTCGCCGGGTCCGGCTTTTACAGCGTCGAGGTCCGCGGGCTTGAGGACGGCGACGGCATCCCCATCGATACACTCCGCAGCCGCGCTGAATTCGAGGTCACATTTTCCGCCGGCGCCCCCTATCTGACTTCCGTGCGGGCCCTGGCCAACGGCGTCGTCGAGCTGGAGTTCAGCGAGCCGATGCAAAAGGCCTCACTTGAGGAGATCGCCAATTACGACCCGGGACCCGGCCTGCATGTCGCCTGGGCGCAGGCGGTCGCGCCGGACTACCGTTTCGTCCGCCTCCATCTCACCGGCGGCGTCGCCTGGGGCGCAGTGGGCAAACCCCTCACCCTCAAGGTCAGCGGCCTTCAGAGCGCCGGCGGCGTCGCGATGAAGCCGGGGCGCGGCGACACCATCCAGCTCCTCTTCGCCGCCCGGAACCTCGACGATGTCCATACTTTTCCCAACCCCTACCGGCTGTGGATCGACCCGGACGGGATCACCTTCGCCAATCTCACCCCCGAGGCGGAGATCCGCATCATGACCACCGAAGGCCGCACCCTGCGCATCCTCTATGAGGAGAACGGCGACGGCGGACTGGTCTGGGATGTGCGCGACGATCAGGGCAGACTGGTGCCGGCCGGGGTCTATCTCTACCGCATCGCGGCCGCCGGCATGGTCAGGCTCGGCAAACTGGCCGTGGTCCGGTAGGGAGGAGGCCGGTGCTGCGCGTCGGATTGACAGGAGTTTATGGCTGCGGCAAGTCGCTCGCCGCCCGGATGCTGCAGCAAGAGCACGCCATCCCCGTCGTCGATATGGATCTGGCGGGACGTGCCGCAGCCGGGCGAAGCAGCGTACTGCGGCGGCTGCGCGCCGCCTTTGGCCCCGGGGTATTTGATGCGCAGGGAGAGTTGAACCGCAGCGCCCTCGGCCGCATCGTCTTCGCCGACCCCGGGGAGAGGCAAAAGCTCAACGCCATCATCCATCCGGCGATGCTCGCGATCGTCGAACGGCAGATGCGGCGGATAGCCGCGGGGCGGGCCCCGTACATGGTCGTGGATTCCGCCCTCATCTATGAACTCGGCTTTGAAAAAAAAGTGGACCTGGTTGTGGTGGTCCATCTTCCGCTCGATCTCTGCCTCCAGCGGGCCATGGCCCGTGACGGCATCAGCCGCGCCGAGGTGGAGGAGCGTTTCAATGCCCAGATCGCGCAGGCCGAAAAATGCCGCCGCGCCGACTATCTTCTCGACAACAGCGGCACGGTCGAGGAGCTGAGAACACGGGTGGCGGCGATGCACACCTGGCTGCTCGAGCGCGCCGAGGCTCTCACCGCCTCTCTCCGGCCGGGAGCGGACGGCCGGAGTGCAAACAATTCTAACGGGACGGGTGGATAGTGGCCGGGTAGAGGACGCTCCTTTGCGAGGTGATCATGCATCCCCTGCTGCACGGGAAACCGGCTGTCAAGATCCTGCTCCCCTTCATGGCGGGCATCGCCTGCGCCCGCCAATTCAGCCTCGCCTGGCCGTGGCCCGCTGCAGCCGCCGCGCTTTTACTCCTGCTCGCCTTTATCGTCCGCCGCCGCGCCTCCTGCCTCTTTTCTTTTGCAGCCCTGGCCGCCTTTTTCTGCGCCGGCTGGCTGCGCCTCGCCCTCGTCGAGCAGGTCGTGCCGCCGGATGATATCCGGCGAATGGCGGACTGGCCCGCTCCCCTCAGCCTGGAAGGGGTTATCTCCGCCCCGGTGGAGGAGCGCACCGACCGCAGCATTTTCCGTCTCACAGTCGATTCCCTCTGGAGCGAGGAGCGCGGTTTTGCCGCGCGCGGCCACGCCCGCGTCATCTGGTATGATACCCTCACCACCCTGCGCCAGGGCGACCGGGTGGTGGTCAAGGGCATGCTGCGCAGCCCCGGCGGCGCCCACAATCCGGGCGATTTTGACTATCGCGCCTGGCTCGCCGCCCGCGGGATCCATGTCCAGCTCACCGCAGCAGGGAGGAGCCGGCTCCTCCTTCTCGAACGCGACCAGGACCCCCTGCTGCAGCGCCGGGTGATCCGCCCCATCCGCGACCACATTCTGGCGACCGTGCGCAGCGGACTCGCGGGCGAGGAACAGGCCCTGCTCAGCGCCCTGCTCGTCGGCGTTCGCACCGGGATCGACGATGAACTCCGTGAAGAGTTCTCCCGCGTCGGCGTTGTCCACGTCCTCGCCGTCTCCGGGCTCCACGTCGGCTTTGTCCTGGCCGCGCTGCTGCTCTTCATCAGCCTGCTGCGCATTCCCCATAGAGCCCGCCTGCCCGTGCTGCTGGCTGCACTTTACCTCTACGTCCTCATCACCGGCTCGGCTCCGCCGGTGGTGCGCGCCGCCGTCACCGCCGCCCTGCTCCTGGCCGCGCCCATGCTGCAGCGGCGCTTTAATCCGGTCAACGCCGTTGCCCTGGCCGCGATGATCATCCTCCTTTTCAATCCCCTGGATCTCTTCGGGGCGGGTTTTCAGCTCAGCTTTGCCGCCACCCTCGGCATCCTGCTCATCTACCGGCGGCTGGACCGCTGGGCGGCCGCCCGTCTGCCGCAGTGGCGGCAATGGCGCCACCCCTGGCGCAAATCGGCCCTCCAACTCCTCATGGTCAGCCTGGCGGCGCAGATCGCCACCCTGCCCCTCACCGTGTGGTATTTCAATACCCTGCCGCTCTGGGGCCTGGCGGCCAACCTGGCCGTCGTTCCCCTGGTCTCCCTGATCGTCACCATCGGCTTCATCGCCGTCCTCTTCGCCCTGATCTCGCCGCTCGCCGGCTTTATCTTTCTGCAGTGCGACTGGCTGCTGCTAAAGCTGCTCACCGGCATCGTCCACGGCGCGGCGGCGCTGCCCGCTTCCGCTCTGGAGGTCCCGACGCCTCCGCTTGCCGTGCTGGCCGGCTATTACATGGCGGTGGCGATCATTCTCTCATGGCCGCAGCGCAGAGCGGTTCTGGCCTGGTCCCTGGCTCTCCTGGTGACCGCCAATCTCTGGATCTGGCCGCGCGCGCTGCGGCCGCAGAACGATATCAGGGTGGTCTTTTTCGACGTCGGCCAGGGTGACGCCGCCCTGATCTCTTTCCCCAACCACGTCCACTATCTCATCGACAGCGGCGAAGCCAACGAGAGGTTCGACTGCGGCAGGAGCCTGCTCCTTCCCTGGCTGCGGCGGAACGGCATCCGTGCCGTCGATATGGCCTTCATCACCCACACCCACTCCGATCACGCCGGCGGCGTGCAAACCCTGATGCGCCGGGGCCGGATCAGGGAGTTGGGCCACCCCGGCGGGGCGGCGCTGCCGGCCTTTCGCGCCCTGGACAGCCTGGCGGCGCAGTGCGGGGTGCCGGTGCGTCCGCTCACCGCCGGCGATGATTTTTTCCCCGCGCAGGGGGCCTGGCTCCGCATCCTGCAGGCCGGCGGCGCCGGCGGGGAACAATGGGACGAAAATAATGGTTCAATGGTTATACGTCTGCAATATGGCGGCCGGGTCTTTCTCTTTCTCGCCGATATCGAGGCGGAAGGGGAGAGGTCACTCCTCCGCTGCGGCGATTTTCTGCGCAGCGATGTGGTCAAAGTGGCCCATCACGGCAGCGCGACTGCCAGCTCGGAGGAAATGCTCGCCGCCGCCGGGGCAGGCTGGGCCGTGATCTCCGTCGGCCGATACAACCGCTTCGCCCTGCCCGATCCGATAGTGGTGGCGCGCTGGCTGGGAAACGGCAGCCGCGTGCTGCGCACGGATGAACACGGCGCGGTCATCTTCCGGAGCGATGGCGAATCGCTCCGCTGCCTCCGGCCTGAAAATATCTCCCTCTCCACCGGGGAGAAGTAAAGGAATAACGCTGCGCCATGGACTGGCTGGTTTTTGAAAGAGAGCTTTGGCAAGCCGGGCGCTGCCGCATCGCCGGCATCGACGAGGCCGGACGGGGGCCGCTGGCCGGACCGGTAGTCGCCGCGGCCGTGATCTTTGAGCCCGGCACCCCGGTCATCAGCGGCATCAACGATTCAAAAAAACTCTCCGGGGCCATGCGGGAGCGGCTTTATGGCCGGATCGTCGCCTCGGCCCTCGCGGTCGGCATCGGTCTGGCTTCCCATGAAGAGATCGATCGCATCAATATTCTGCAGGCCTCCTATCTGGCTATGCAGCGCGCGGCCGGGATGCTGATCCCTCCGCCCGACTATCTGCTCGTCGACGGGCGCGGGCTGCCGGAGTGCGGTGCAGCCGGCCGGGCCCTGGTCCGGGGCGACAGCCTCAGCATGAGCATCGCCGCCGCCTCGGTTATCGCCAAGGTCACCCGCGACCGGATCATGACCGGCCTCCACAGCGCCTGGCCTGAGTACGGCTTTGCCGGGCACAAGGGCTATCCCACCCGCGAGCATATCGAGGCCATCCGCCGGCACGGCCTCTCTCCGGTCCACCGGCGTTCGTTTCATCCCAAAGCTCTTATGGAGGAGTGAACCGTGGAAGAACCGAACCGGCAGCAGCGCGTCGGCCGGGAGGGGGAGGATCAGGCCGCCCGCTACCTGCAGCAGCTGGGCTGCACCGTGGTCGCCCGCAATTTCCGCACCCGGCGCGGAGAGATCGACCTCATCGTCCGTGACCAGGGGGTACTGGTCTTTGTCGAGATCAAGACCTGTTCCTCCGACGCCTTCGGGCGGCCCGAGAGCTGGGTCACGCCGCGCAAACAGCGCCGCGTCGCCGGCGCCGCCCTCACCTGGATCCACCAGAACCACTGCGAGGATCAGGACTGCCGCTTTGACGTCATCGCCATCGATCTGCGCCGGGCGGAGGGCGGTTTGCAGCACATCCGCAACGCCTTCTGGATGCCCGACATGGATGGACGCTTCTGAACGGAAGCCCCTTTTCACGGATGCACAACCTCGGCCGGGCGGCGGAGCCGGCCGGCAGCCGCGGCGAAATCGGGGCAGATTTTTCTTGATTAAGTGGCCAGGGTTGCCTAAATTAACAGGATTTAAAATACAGGTCACCATGAAAAGCCACCTTAGCTCAGTCGGTAGAGCGGCTCACTCGTAATGAGCAGGTCGTCGGTTCGATTCCGACAGGTGGCTCGAACTATTTATAGAAGCGGCTAACAGGATGGACCTGAATTCGGGAAAAAATATGAAGCGCATTTGGTTGGCAATCGGGTTGATGGGTATGAGTACGCTGGTCCAGGCAGCCGCTCCCAACGGGACCGCCGGATTCCAGTTTCTGAAGAGTTATACCGGTGCCCGCGCCGCCGGCATGGCGGGCGCCCTGGTCGCGGTCGCCCCGGACATGAGCGCTATCTCCTGCAATCCCGCCGGCATCGCTCTCCTGACCCGGCGCACCGGGAGCTTTAGCTATCTGAACCACCTCCTCGATTTCAATGCGGGCCATGTCGGCTATCTGCATCCCGGCGTCGGGCCGGGCAGCATCGCCGGATCGATCACCTATATGGATTACGGCTCGTTCGACCGGCGCGATCAAAATAACCAGGAACTGGGCGAATTCCGCGCGGGCAGCATCGCTTTCACCGGGGCCTACGCCATGCAGCCTCTCCCCAATCTCTACGCCGGCGCCGGACTCAAATACATCCGCGCCTCGATCGATGGCTACGCCTCCGATGCCGTGGCGATGGACGGAGGGGTGCTCTACCGCATCCCCTCCCAGGAGATGGCCATCGGCGTCAGCTTCGCCAACCTGGGCAAGGTCCTCAGCGCCTTCATCTCCGGCAAGGATCCCCTGCCTTCGGTCTTGAGGATGGGCGTTGCAAAACGTCTCGCTCATTTGCCTCTCATGCTCAGCCTGCAGCTCTACAAGTATTCGGATGAAGAGTGGCATGGCGCACTCGGAGGCGAGTTCACACTCACGGAAAACGTCTTTTTACGCCTGGGCTACGATCAGGCCGGTAGAGAGATGCACGTCGACCAGTCCGGCGACAGTTTCGCCGGCGCCGCTTTCGGACTGGGCGCCGTCTGGCGTGAATTCCAGATCGACTATGCCATCAGCTCGATGGGCGCCCTGGGTGTTCTCAACCGGTTCACCCTCACAGGCAGCTTTTAGCGGGCCCCATCCACTGCCGCAACGCGCCTCACCTCTACCTCTAACCACGGGGAGATCATGACAAAGGATACCCAAACCCCGATCACCGTTCCGCGCCTGCTGGAGTTCAAGCAGCAGGGCCGCAAGATCGTCGCGCTGACCGCCTACGATTTTCTCTTCGCCCGGCTGCTCGATACCGCCGGTGTGGATCTGGTGCTGGTCGGGGACTCTGCAGCCCAGGTCTCGGCCGGCCGTGATTCCACTCTGCCGATGACCATGGATGAAGCCGTCTATCACTGCCGCATGGTGCGCCGCGGCATCCGCCAGGCTCTTCTGGTCGCCGATATGCCCTTTATGTCCTATCAGATCTCCCCGGAGGATGCTCTGCGCAACGGCGCCCGCTTTTTCAAGG
Organism: bacterium; assembly: GCA_035388125.1. Classification (GTDB taxonomy): domain Bacteria; phylum Zhuqueibacterota; class Zhuqueibacteria; order Residuimicrobiales; family Residuimicrobiaceae; genus JAKPUX01. The sequence goes on from DAOOPF010000021.1 coordinate 32,247, forward strand.
AGGCCGAGGTGGATGCCCTCAAACTCGAGGGCGGTGCCGCCATCGCCGGGACCGTCCGCCGCATCACCCAGGCCGGCATGCCGGTGATGGGGCACCTCGGACTCACCCCGCAGTCGGTGCGCAAATTCGGAGGCTATGGGCTCCAGGCCAGGGAGGAGGGGGCGGCCGAGCAGCTCCGCGTCGATGCTCTTGCTCTGCAGGATGCCGGCATCTTCGCCCTCACCCTGGAAAAGATTCCCGCTGAGCTGGCCCGCAGGGTCACCGCCGAGCTGGAGGTTCCGACCATCGGCATCGGTGCCGGCCCCGATTGCGACGGCCAGGTGCTGGTCACCTACGATCTGCTCGGCCTTTTTGAAGAGTTCAGACCCCGATTTGTCCGCCGCTACGCGGAACTGGGCGAGTCCGTCCGCGACGCCTGCCGCCGCTATGGTGAGGATGTGCGCGCCGGAAAATTTCCCGGCCCGCAGGAGAGCTATTGATTCCGGGAGCATAAATGGAAATGAGTGAAATACCGGTCGTCACCAGTCCGGCCGGGATGGCCGCAATGACCGAACGCTGGCGCCTGGCCGGCGAGACCATCGCCCTGGTCCCGACCATGGGCTATCTGCACGAAGGACATGCGAGCCTCATCCGGCGCGCCCGGGAGAAAGCCGGCAAAGTGGTGGTGAGCATCTTCGTCAATCCCATCCAGTTCGGCCCCAACGAGGATTATGCCTCCTACCCGCGCGACCTCAAGAGCGATATTGCTCTGGCCACCGCCGAGGGGGCGGACCTGATCTTTGCGCCCGAGGCCGCGGCTCTTTATGGCCCCGATTTTCAGACCACCGTCAGCGTCGCCAACATCACGCAGGGATTGTGCGGAGCCTCCCGTCCCGGCCACTTTGCCGGCGTCACCACCGTGGTCGCCCTGCTGTTCAATCTGGTCCGGCCGCACCTGGCTGTTTTCGGCGCCAAAGATTACCAGCAGGCCGCCGTCATCCGGCGCATGAGCGCAGATCTCTTCTTCGGCATCGAAATTGATGTCGCTCCCATCGTGCGCGAATCTTCCGGCCTGGCCCTGAGCTCGCGCAACAGCTATCTCTCCCCGCAGGAGCGCGCCGAAGCCACCGTCCTCTTTCAGTCCCTGCGTCTGGCCGAAGGAGTGGTCCGCAGCGGCGAGCGCGATGCCGGCAAGGTCATCGAAGCCATGCGGGAACTCATCGATGGCGTAGCCTCGAGCCGCATTGACTATATCGCCATCGTCGATCCGGACAGCCTCGAGCCGGTGACGGTGATCGACCGGGATGTCCGGGCGCTGCTTGCCGTTTACATCGGCACCACCCGCCTGATCGACAATCTGCGGATTTCGCCGGATCCGGGCCGCCCGTAAAGGGGCAAAATACTGAAATTATTTGTTGTTTTTCTGGTTAATTTTTA
>DAOOPF010000022.1:0-7097 GCA_035388125.1 bacterium
CTGCCGTTGATCCATGCCCTCGCCGCCTCCCCGGCCGAGCACGCCGGGCGGATTGTGGCGATGATCGAAAAAGAGGAGATGGACGACACCGAGATCAACGAGGTTGTAACATTCGTTCGCGATGCGGGCGGTCTCGCTTATGCAGAGGCGATGGCCCGGCGCTACAGCGACGAGGCCTTGGCGATCCTCGATCTCTATGCCCCCTCAGAAACGCGCGACTCCTTGATAAAGCTGGTCCAGTTTGCGATTGCGCGTGAAAATTAGGGCTGCCTCTCTTCCTGCCCTCGCCCTCCCAAGTGCAGCGATTCTGATCTTTTGCCTGCTTGCCTCATGCGGACGGAACTCAATCACGGCTGTAGAGAAATCCTTCTTTCTGATGGATACCTACGTCACGATCAAGCTCTATTCGCCCCCTGCCGGCCGCGAAGCGGCGGCCGCGCTCATCGATTCGGCTGCGGCGAGGATGCAAAAGATCGATTCCCTCGCCAGCAGCTACCATCCGGAGAGCGAGATCGGCTGGCTGCACGCCCATGCCGGCCGGCCGGTTCTGCCGCTGACTCCCGAGATGGCGGCGATACTGACAGCGGCCCTGCACATCGACAGCCTCAGTTCCGGGGCTTTCACCCCGGCCATCGGCGCCCTCACCGGGTTGTGGGGGTTCGGCCGCAGGGAGGTCATGAGGGTCCCCGCCCCTGAAGAGCGCCGGCAGGCCCTGCTCCACACCGGCCGGCAGGGGCTGCGTCTGCGTCCGGAGGGGCTCTCCTTCACCGACACCCTCACCCGGATCGACCTGGGCGGGGTTGCCAAGGGTTTTGCCGTCGATGAGGCCATCGCCCTTCTCCGGCGTCATGGCATCACTGATGCCCAGGTTGACGCCGGCGGGGATCTGCGCACCATCGCCGGCCCGCGCACGGCGGGCAAGCGCAAGGTCTACGTACGCCATCCCCTCGACGCCGATGCCTTTTATGGACGCTTTCCGCTTGACGAGGGGGCGGTGGTCACCTCCGGCGACTATGAGCGCTTTTTTGAAGAGGGGGGGATCCGCTATCACCATCTCCTCGATCCCTGGAACGGAATGCCGGCGGGCGGCTGCCGCAGCGTCACCGTCGTCGGAGCCGAAGCCGTCGACTGCGACGCCCTGGCTACAGCCGTCTTTGTGCTGGGTCCCGAAAAGGGGATGGAGTTGATCGAATCCATGGCGGGGATTGAGGGGCTGATTCTCTACGAAGAGGCGGGGCGCCTGCAGGAGAGCATCAGCAAGGGTCTGGCGCAGCGCTTCGAGCGGCTGCCGTAACGGGAGGTAACATGCCAAGATCACTGGTCACCGGCGGAGCCGGCTTTCTGGGCTCCCATCTGTGCGAGTATCTGCTCGGCAAGGGGCACCAGGTCATCGCCATGGACAATCTGCTCACCGGCAGCATCGCCAACATCGAGCACCTGCAGTCCGAAGAGTTCAAATTCATCAAGCACGACGTCACCGAGTATATCTATCTGGCCGGCCCCATCGATTATGTTTTTCACTTTGCCTCACCGGCCAGTCCTCTGGACTATCTGCAGCTTCCCATCCAGACCCTCAAGGTTGGAGCGCTGGGCACTCACAAGGCCCTCGGCCTGGCGATGGCCAAAAACGCCCGCTTCCTTCTCGCCTCTACCTCGGAGGTCTATGGCGATCCGCTGGTGCATCCGCAGCCGGAGGAGTATTGGGGCAATGTCAACCCCGTCGGCCCGCGCGGGGTCTATGATGAGGCCAAACGCTTCGGCGAGGCCCTGACCATGGCCTATCACCGCTACAAGGGGGTGAACACCAAGATCGTGCGCATCTTCAACACCTACGGCCCGCGCATGCGGCCCAACGACGGACGCGCCATCCCCGCCTTCGTGCCCCAGGCGCTGCGCAACGAGCCGATCACCATTTTCGGCGACGGTTCCCAGACCCGCAGCTTTTGCTACGTCAGCGACCTCATCGAAGGCATCTACCGGTTGATGATGTCAGACCAGCACGAACCGGTCAATATCGGCAACCCCCACGAGATGACCATCCGCGAAATGGCGGAAGCGATCATCCGTCTGACCGGCAGCTCGAGCCCCCTGGTGACCAAACCCCTGCCCGTCGATGACCCCAAGGTGCGCCAGCCCGATATTACCCTGGCGCGCACTCTGCTGGGCTGGGAACCCAAAGTCGATCTCGAAGAGGGATTGACCAGGACCATTGCCTGGTTCAGGCAAATCCTCGACCGGCACTGAGCGAGGCGGCATGTCATCTCACGACCCCAAAAAGATCCTCGTTATCCGGCTCAGCTCAATCGGCGATATTCTGCTGACGACGCCGCTGCTCAGGCTCCTGAGCAAGCGTTTTCCGGAGGCGCAGATCGATTTTGTCATCAAGTCGCGCTTCGCCGAACTGATGCGGAACAATCCCCATCTCCATGAACTGCTGGTTCTGGATACCGAGACCGGAGAGGAGGGACTCCAGGAGCTGCGCCGGCGGATCCGGATGACGCGGTATGATCTGGTCGTGGATATTCATAAGAATTTTCGCAGTTTTTACCTGCGGCGCGGCCTGCGCGGGGCGGCCATCGCCACCTATAACAAGCAGCTGCTGCGGCGGTTTCTGCTGGTCAAGGCGGGATTGAATCTCTATCGCGAGGTTATCCCGGTTTACCAGCGCTATATCCGGGCGCTGCGGCGGTGGGGCATCGAGGATGACGGCCTCGGGCTGGAGTTTTTTGTCGATCCCCAGGCGGAACGCCTTATCTTCCTGCGCCTGGCGGAACGGTCCGGCACCCGGCCGCTGGTCGGCATCGCGCCGGGGGCCGGTTTTGCGACCAAGCGCTGGCCGGCGGAATATTTTCTCGAGACCGCCCGGGCGCTGATCGGGGATCTTCAGGCCGACATCCTGCTGCTCGGCAACAAGGCGGACCGGGATATCACCGGGCCGATAGCTTCGGCCCTCGGCGCCGGCGTCTACGACTGGGCGGGAACACTCACCCTGCAGCAGAGCGCTGCGGCCGTCGCCAGCTGCGATCTGCTCATCAGTAACGACACCGGCCTGATGCACCTCGCCTGCGCCCTGCGCGTTCCCGTTCTGGCCATCTTCGGTCCGACGACCCGGGAGCTCGGTTTTTTTCCGGTGGGCCCGCAGAGTGAGGTCATCGAAAATGAAACGCTCGCATGCCGGCCCTGCAGCCACCTGGGCGGCCAGCGCTGCCCGAAGGAACACTTTAACTGCATGCGGGAGATTTTGCCCGCAGATGTACTCGCCCGCGCCGTGCGCATGCTCGAGCGGAGAGCGGGGTCCCGAACCGTACAAACTCATCAAACCGGAGGATAAGGCTTGGAGAGTCAGGAACTGGCGCGGCGGATCGCCCGCCTGATCTGGGAGAAAAAAGGCGCGGATCTGACCATCATGGATCTGCGCAAGCTGACCGGCGTCACCGATTTTTTTGTCCTCTGCACGGTCGACAGCGACCCGCAGGCGCGCGCTATCATGGACCATCTTTCCGAACAGCTGCGGGGCGAGGCGGTCAAGCCCTGGCACGTCGAGGGCACGACCGGCTCCAAATGGCTGCTGCTCGATTTTGTCAATGTTGTGGTCCATATTTTCCGGCCGGATGCCCGCTCCTTCTATGGACTGGAGCGCCTCTGGGGAGATGCCGGATTCGAAGAGATCGACGACCAGGGCGTCACAGACGCGAAATCATAAGATCGATCCCCGGGCTTTTTGGATGATGGAGCGGGCGCCGGGCCGGATCAGACTTTTATTTCACAGGAACTGCAGCATGAAAACCCCCCAAGAGTATGTGCAATGGGCGCTGGAGCAGGCCCTCGCCGCGAGCGGCTGGGAGATCCCCCCGGCCCTCTATCTCGGCCTCGAGCGCCCCAAGCAGGAGGAGCTGGGCGATCTCTCCTCGCCCCTGGCCATGACCCTGGCCAGGGAGCTGAGAATGGCGCCGCGCAAGGCGGCTGAGATCCTGGTGAGCCATCTGCCGCAGGACCCGGATTATCTCGACAGGGTCGAGATCGCGGGGCCCGGTTTTATCAACTTTTTCTATGCCAAACCGGTTCTGCAGCATGCGGTGCTGGCGATCATGCGGGCGGGCGAAGCGTTCGGCCGCAGCGCCCTGGGTCAGGGCCGCCGCATCCAGCTCGAGTTCGTCAGCGCCAATCCGACCGGCCCGCTCAACATCGTCAGCGCCCGCGCCGCCGCCATCGGCGACGTCCTCTGCCGCTGCTATCGCGCCGCGGGCTACGATGCGCGCAGCGAGTTCTACGTCAATGACGCCGGCCGGCAGATCCGGCTCCTCGGCGCCTCCCTGAGCGCACGCTATCAGAGCGAACTGGGCCGCCCGGAGCCGGTCCCGGAAGAGGGCTACCACGGCGAGTATCTGCGCGACCTCGCGCGGGAGATCGTCGAGCGCGATGGAGAACGCTACGCAGAACTTCCGGTGGCGGAGCGCGCGGCTCTCTTCAGCACCATCGCCCTGGAGCACATGCTCACGCGCCAGCGCGCCAGCCTGGAAAAATATAGAGTCCATTTTGACCACTGGTTCCGCGAAAGCGGCCTGCGCGAGAGCAATGCCCAGCAGGGGGTCCTCGATGCCTTCGCCGCGGCCGGGCTCAGCTACGAGGAGGAGGGGGCGCTCTGGTTCCGCTCGACCAGTTTTGGCGACGAGAAGGACCGGGTGCTGGTGACCCGCGAGGGGGAGCCGACCTATTTTCTCATTGACATCGCCTATCACGAAGACAAGTTCCGCCGCGGTTTCGACAAGCTGATCGATTTTTGGGGGCCGGACCATCATGGCTATATCGACCGCATGCGCGCCGCCATCCTCGCCCTCGGCCATCCGGAGGAGAGCTTTGCGGTCAGCATCATTCAGCAGATCAACCTCCTGCGCGGCGGCGAGAGCGTCAAGATGTCCAAACGCGCCGGCCAGATCATCGAGATGGACGAGTTGATCGAGGAGGTCGGGACCGATGCCGCGCGTTTTTATTTCGTCGACCGGCGCATATCGCAGCCGATGGATTTTGACATCGACCTGGCCAAAAAGCAGAGCGACGAAAACCCGGTCTACTATGTGCAGATGGCCCATGCGCGCATCTGCAATATCGAGCATTTTGCCGTCGAACAGGGCCTCGAGGTCCCCGCGGAAGCGGATACCTCCCCCCTCGGGAACGCGCGCGAGGTGCAGGTCATCAAAAAGCTGCTCGAATTCCCGGAGGTCATCCAGCGGGTCGTGCAGCACACTGAACCCCACCGGGTCAGCAGCTATGCCCAGGAGCTGGCGGCGGTTTTTCACCGTTTTTATCACGAGAACCGGGTGGTCACCGATGATGTGCCGCTCTCCCTGGCGCGGCTGATGCTGGCGCGGGCGACGCGGCAGGTGCTGGCCAATGCCTTCTCCCTGCTCGGCATTTCGGCCCCTGAAAATATGCGATAGAAGAAGAGGAGTCCATTAAAGATGAGTCTGCTGGTTGTCGGTTCCATGGCCTATGATGATGTGATCACCCCGGCGGCGGAAGCCCGGGATGCCCTCGGCGGCTCGGCCACCTTTTTCGCGGCGGCCGCCAGCTATTTCACGCCCGTCAATCTGGTCGCGGTGGTGGGCGATGATTTCAAACACGAAGAGATCGCCTTCCTGCGCGAACGCGGGGTCGATCTGGGCGGCCTCACGGTCGAAGCGGGCAAGACCTTCCGCTGGAAAGGCCGCTACCTGGCCAATATGAACGATCGCGAGACCATCTACACCCATCTTAACGTCTTTGAACATTTCGATCCGCAGCTGCCCGAGGCCTACCGCGAGAGCGAATTTGTCTTTCTGGCCAATATCAGCCCCGAACTCCAGCACGGCGTGATCTCCCAGGTGCGCAAGCCCAAATTCGTCGCCATGGACACGATGAATTTCTGGATCACCGGCACGCCGGACGCCCTGCGCAGGACTCTGAAACTGGTCGACGCTCTGGTCGTCAACGATTCTGAGGTCAGGGAACTCTCCGGAGAGGATAATCTCATCATCGCCAGCAGGCTGGTGCAAAAGATGGGCCCGCGAACCCTGATCATCAAAAAGGGGGAGCATGGCGCCCTGATGGTGCACGGCGACAACTACTTTTTTTGCCCCGCCTTCCCGGTGGCCCGGCTCAAGGATCCAACCGGGGCCGGGGATACCTTTGCCGGCGGATTGATGGGCTATCTCGCTCTCAGCGGCATGGTCTCGGAAGAGAACCTGCGCCGCGCCGTGGTCTTCGGCACCGCCCTGGCTTCATTCGTCGTCGAGGATTTCAGCTGCGGCCGGCTGCGCGACCTCAGCCACCGGGAAATTCTCGGCCGCGTCGACGCCCTGCGCGCCATGACCAAATTCGATAAAGATACCTGCTGGCCGGCTGAGGAATGATCGAGATCGATGACATCCATTTCTCCTACCGGGATGAAAACGGAACCCCTCTCCCGGTGCTGAACGGTGTCAGCTTGCGGATCGAGCCCGGCGAGGCGGTGGCGGTTATGGGGGCAAATGGTTCCGGCAAGAGCACCCTGGCAAAATGCTGCAACGGCCTGTTTCTGCCCGGCAGCGGCCGGGTGGTGGTGGATGGGCTCGACACCGCCGATGAGAAGAGCCTGCCCGCCATCCGCAGACGGGTCGGGATGATCTTTCAAAATCCGGATAACCAGATCGTCTCCACCACCGTCGAGCGCGAGATCGCGTTCGGTCTGGAAAACCTCGGCCTCCCCTATGAGGAGATGCATGCGCGGGTGGACGAGATGCTGCGGCGCTTCGACCTCCATCCTTTCCGCCTTAAATCGCCCCATTATCTCTCGGGCGGAGAAAAACAGCGCCTCGCACTCGCCGCGGTCCTTGCCATGCGGCCCAGATATATCATTCTCGACGAGCCCACCTCCCTGCTCGATCCCCAGCATCGCCGCCAGATCATCGATCTGCTGCTTGGGCTCCATCGGGAGAGGGAGATCGCCTGGATCCTCGTCACCCAGTTTCCCGAAGAGGCGCTCCTGGCCGAGCGGCTGATCATCCTCGAACAGGGCCGCCTCTACCGCGCCGGCAAACCGGCCGAAATCTTTCGCGAGGTGGATGAGCTGCTGGCCATCG
>DAOOPF010000022.1:7197-8386 GCA_035388125.1 bacterium
CGCGCCGGCAAACCGGCCGAAATCTTTCGCGAGGTGGATGAGCTGCTGGCCATCGGTCTCGAGCCGCCGCTCTCGTTCTATCTGAACCATCTTGCGGGCAGCTGATTCTTTTTACCGCGTCTGTTGATTTTTACATTTTTTGCACCTATATTCCGGTAAACAAAAGGCATTCACGCTGTGCAAACAATGGCTTGAACCAGCACCATGACGCCGACCCTGCAGATAACCCATCTCGTCGATCCCACTGTGCTCCAGCATGTGCAGGATTCTTTTGCCTCGCAAAAGGCGCTCTCCCTCCTCATGTTCGATACCCGCGGCGAAAAGCTGACCAGGCCCTCTTCCTTTTGTCCCCTCTCCCCGGCCCTGACGCCGATCCTGGGTCCCTTTCTCGAGTTCATCCTGACCAATCCGCCCCACTTTGCCGATCTCGGACTGCGGGACGGAAATACTGTTTTTGCCTCGTTTTTTAACGGCATTTTTCATCGCGCCATCCTGCCCGTGATGGTCCAGCGCCAGGCCCTTGGCGCGGTCCAGCTGGTGACGGTCAATGATCTCGACTCTTTCGACGCCGGCCGCTGGCGCTATATTCTCGACGGCTTTTCCTGGAACGATGTGAGCTATCTCGCCTTTCTCGATTCCCAGCCGCGCATGCCCCTGGCCGAACTGGACCGGTCCACCACCGCCTTAAAAACCCGGCTGACGGAAATGCTGGAGAGCGGCTTCAGCCGCTACAAGAAGCAGCAGTCCGGCGCAACTCCGCCCGGCTGGATCGGGCAAACAAGCCCCGAACTGGTGACCAATCGCGTCGGTGACATCATTTCCGCTTCCCTCTCGATGGCCGGACTTTTGCACTACGACTCCGTCGAGGAGATGATCGGTCTCAACGCTGTCGAACATCTCACCCTCGATGCCGCCAGGCAGGGGGAATTGCACGAGGCCCTCGCCCAGGGAGAGTCCGAGACCCTGACCGAAGCCCTGGTGCAGACCAAAGATGGACTGCTGCTGCGGGTGACCTGGCACATTTTTCTCGAAAAGAATGACGAGGGGCATGAGGTCGGTTTGCGCTGGCAGATCCAGCGCAGCACACAAGTGCGCACCAGCGTGCCGGACGGGATCCAGCCGCCGTCAGGCCGCGAGAGCATGACCGCCCGGGGCGGCTCACCGTTCCCGCGCAAGCCTCCGGCCGCCA
>DAOOPF010000022.1:8486-32769 GCA_035388125.1 bacterium
CATCTCACCGGATATGCTCGGGTTCATGGACGAATTGCGCTATCCCCTTTTCGCGGTCGACAGCGACAACCGGATCCTGGTCTGGAACCGGCAGATGGTCGAGCTGCTCAGGATCTCTCCGCAGGCGGTCGCCAACCTCGATTTTGCCAATCTCCTTGTCGGCGATTCGCAGAAAATGTGGCATCAGTGGCTTTTCGAGTTCCGCGTCAATCCGGATGCCGCCGAGGCCAAACCGGCCGGCCTGCTCTATGTGCTTGACAACAGCGGCGAGGTCTATGCCATCAGCCTCGAGCTGGCCAAAACAGACCTCCCCTCCGGGCGGGTGATTTCCGCCGCCGTCCGCTCCTGCGAGAAAGCAGCCCCCCCGCCCCCTGCGCTCGCCTACGCGACCGGCTATGAAAAGCCGCGCAGGGAGGCCGAAGAGCCGGCCGAAGAACCGGCGGATTCCGGGGGCGGGAGCGCCGGCACCCTGGCAGCCTTCAGCGCTGTCATCAGGAGGCAGTGGCTTCCCTTTCATGAACAGCTCACTCAGATCATCCGTCCGCACGAGATGCTGGAGGCCAAACGGGAAAATGCCCGCCGCCTCCTTGACAGAGCGGACACCCTTTCCCGATTGATGCAGCAGCTAAACTATATCGCCGGAGATTTCGAGCTCAACCGCGCGCCGGTGCCCATCGTGCGCATCCTGCGCTATGCCGCCAATATCCAGGAACGGCTCTTCATCCAGCCGGCGAATATCCTCTGGCTTCTCCCCGACGAGGGCGTGCTGGTGCAGGGCGATACCGTCCAGCTCTATCACGGCATGGTTTATCTTCTCGATTATGTGCGCAGGGTGATGGAGGAGGGGACAACGCTGCGCATCAGGGTGGGCACAGCGGCCGCCGGGGAGGGAATGCCGGGCTGGCATGAGGATGTCAAGATGGCCGTGATCGAGGCCGACTATACCGATCATCAATCGCCCTGGCCGGAGCCCGAAAACTGGGCGCAGAATGCGACAACGGAGAACGATTTTGCACTGGCGGCGATGCAGGCGATCATTCTGGCACACCAGGGAGCGGTCCGGATCATGCCCCTGGATGATGAACGGCGCTCCTTCCAGCTCTTTCTGCCGCTGGCCTTAACCGCCGCCAGGCCCGCCGCAGGGGGCGCCACTGTTCTGGTCATCGATGACGAACCGGGGATCGTGCAGATGAACGCTCTCATGCTGGAGCATGCCGGGTACAGCGTGCTCTCCGCCATCAGCGGCTCAGAGGGGCTGCGCCTGCTGCGGGAACATGGCGGGGAGATCGGCGCCATCCTGCTGGATTGGCAGCTCCCGGACATCACCTGCCAGGATATGGCCGCCGAAATCGGCAGGATCAGCAAGGCACCGCTGATCCTGGCAAGCGGATTTCTGCCGGATGCGGAAATAAAAGGGGTGATCGAGCGCTACGACGTGCGTTTTCTGCAAAAGCCCTATACGCTCAATCTGCTGGTGAAGACGGTGGCCGGCGCGATCGGGGGAGAGCCCCCCGCTAAACCGCAAAGCGGAAATTGATAATATCCCCATCCTTGACGATATATTCCTTCCCCTCCAGCCTTAACACCGCCTCGGCACGGCATTTCGCCATGGTCCCGCGGGCGATGAAATCATCGTAATGCACAATCTCTGCGCGGATGAATCCGCGCTCGATGTCGGAATGGATCTCGCCGGCGGCCTGAGGCGCCGGGGTGTGCTCACGTATCGTCCATGCGCGCACCTCATCCTCGCCCACTGTGAAGAACGAGAGCAGGCCGAGCAGTTCGTAGGAGGAGCGCAGCAGGCGGTCCATGGCGGGCTGTTTGATGCCGGCATCCTGGCGGAATAGCTCCGCCTCCTCCTCCGAGAGCTGCTGGATCTCCATCTCGATGCGGGCGGAGATGGCCAGCACGGCGGTCTTGGGGATTCCCGCCCACTCCGCCAGCTCCGCGGCGATGGCGTCGCTGCGGCCGATCTCCTGCTCGTCGATATTGGGCACGAGGATGTGCGGTTTGAGAGAGAGAAACTGATAGCCGCGGATGAGGATCTCCTCGTCAGGGGCGAAGGAGAGGGTGCGCAGGGGCTGCAGGGCATCGATGGCGCTTTTGCAGCGCTGCAGGACCTGTTCCTCCTTGACGTGGAGGTCGGTCTTGCGCACGCGCATCTCTTTCTCCAGCCGCTGCAGGCGGTTTTCGATGATGCCCAGATCGCTGAGGATGAACTCCTCCTGGACCAGCTTGAAATCGCGCTGGAGGTTGATGCTGTTGAGGGGATGGGGCACATTCTCATTGTTAAAGGCGGCGGCGATCACCAGCACGGCGTCGACTGTGCGCAGCTGGCCGAGAAACTGATCGCTGAAGCCGCCCTTTTTCTGCTCGTCGGCCGAGAGGCCGCTGAGGTCGATATACTCGATGGTCGCGGGGGTCTTTTTCTTGGGCTGATAGATCGCATCCAGTTTGTCCAGCCGTTCATCCGGGACCTTGACGATTGCATGCTGGGCCTCGCGTTTGCCCGCTGAAGCGGCGGGATCGGCGGTCGCCCCGGTCAGGGCGTTGAAGAGGGTGGTCTTGCCGGAGAAGGGCAGACCGACAATGCCTATTTTCATGATTACAGTCCGTTTTATTATGTGCTAAACTTACATAAAATATAAACTTTCGGCCGTTCATTTGCAAGAAAAATATCCGGCGCTTTCAGCAGCTCCCGCCGCCCATGCGATTTTATCCTTTATTTCCTCCGATAATTTTCGCATATTAAACGAACTGCTCATCCCAACAAGGAAAATATCATGGCTGCGGATACCAAAAGCGGAGCCCGGCTCTGCCCCAACTGCAGACGCCTCATTTCCGTCAACGCCAGAGAGTGCATCCACTGCGGCTGGAAAAACTATGGTCTCTCCGGTCTCGGCACCGGTTTTGAAAAGATCATCCGCTCGCTGGGCGGGCTGGTGCCCGTTTTGATCGGTTTCTGCGTCTTTCTCTATATCGTCGCCCTGCTCATGGATCTCTCCGCCCTGGCCTCGCCGCGCGGCCTCTTCAGCCTGTTCTCTCCCGGCGGTGAGGCCCTCTTCCGCCTCGGCATGACCGGGGCCGGCCCCCTTGCGCAAGGGCGGTGGTGGACCCTCTTCACCGCCATCTATCTGCACGGCGGCCTCCTCCACATCCTGTTCAATATGATCTGGCTGCGTAATATCGGCTATGCCGTCGAGGAGTTGTTCGGCACCTCCCGGGCCTTTATCATCTTCACCGCCGCCGGCGTGGCCGGTTTTCTCGCCTCGGACCTGCTGCGCGTCGCTTATACGGTCGGAGCCTCGGGCTCCATCTTTGGACTGCTCGGCGCTCTGATCTATTACGCCCGCCATCGCGGCGGCGCCTACGGCGAGGCTCTCTTCCGCCAGGTGGGCAGTTGGGCGCTCATGGCCTTTGTTTTCGGTTTCCTCTTTCCCAACGTCAACAACTGGGCTCATGCCGGCGGCTTCGCCGGCGGCTATCTTTCTGCGCTTCTCCTCGGCTACCAGGAGATCCGCGGCGAGCGCACCGGCCACCGTATCGCCGCCATCGTTCTGGCGATCGTCACCCTGGCCGGTTTCGTCCTGTCACTGGCCCGGGGCATCTGAGCGGACCCCCGCGCGGAGCGACTCATGCCGGAGATCAAGATCTCGGTCATCCTGACCACGCGCGACCGCGCCATGCTCGTGAGCGAAGCCCTGGCATCGGTGCTCGAGCAGAGCCGTGCGCCCGATGAAATCATCGTCGTCGATGACGGCTCCGTGGATGATACCGGCGAGCGGCTTCGCCCGCTGGCGGCAAGCGTGCGCTATCTCCGCAATCCGCAGCCGCTGGGTGTCTCCGCGGCGCGCAACCGCGGCATCAGGGCGGCAGCCGGAAGCTGGCTGGCTTTTCTCGACTCGGATGACCTCTGGAAACGCGGCAAACTTGCGCGCCAGCTGCAGGCCCTGCGCGAAAATCCCGGTTACCGGATCTGCTACACCGACGAGGAGTGGCGGCGGGACGGCCGCTGGATGAATCAGAGCGCCCGCCACCGCAAGCGCTCCGGCTGGATTTACTCCGACTGCCTTCCGCTCTGCATCATCAGTCCTTCCTCGGTGCTGATCGAACGCAGCCTTCTGGATGAGGTCGGGTTTTTCGACGAATCCCTCCCCGCTTGTGAAGATTATGATCTATGGCTGCGCATTGCCGGCCGCGTCCCTGTGCTCTTCGTGCCCGAGCGGCTCATCGTCAAGCGGGCGGGGGAGTGGCCCCAGCTTTCGCGGCAGCACAGCCTCGACCGCTACCGCATCATTGCGCTGGCCAGGATCACCGCAGCCGGCGGGCTGGGGGCGGCCGAGCTCTCGGCGACCAGGGAGATGCTCGCGGAAAAGTGCCGTGTCTATGCCCTGGGCTGCCGCAAACATGGCCGGATTGAGGAGGCCGATTGGGCGGAAAAAATGGCCCTCGCCGGAACCGGTCCGGAACCATCGCCTATGTCAGAGGAGATAAAAGATGAATAGATGGCTGTACCTGGCGCTGACCTTCGGGCTCCTCGCCCTGGGCTGCGGGAAGAGCGAACAGGACCCGGAGATCGAGTCGGTGGTGCGCGCCTACCACGCCGCCTTTGACGCCAAAGAGCTTGCGGCCCTGCGGGGTTTCTGCGCGCATGAGATGAGCTGGTACACCCTCAACGGCAAAGCCCTCAATGCCAGCCAGATCGCCGACTTTTTCACCCCCATGCTGGCGCGCTGGGAGACGGTGAAAACCGTCCTGAGCGGCATGGAAATCCGCCGCGAAGGCGGCCTGGCTGTGGTGCGCTACCGGAGCGAACTCCAGATCACCACCAGCGGCAAGGCCTCGACCATGCAGAACCTCTACACTACCGTACTGGTCAGGGAGGGGGGAAGCTGGAAGATCTGGCAGCATCATATGACGACGAGCTACTGAACAACGCGGCTTCAATTTTTTTGAAGGAGTGCAGGATGAAGATCGGATTTATCGGGCTGGGCATCATGGGTGAGCCCATGGCTCTCAATCTGCTCAAGGCGGGATTCCCTCTCACCGTTTACAACCGCACCGCAAGCCGTATGACCAGGCTGGTGGAGGCCGGTGCTGCTGCGGCGGGGTCACCGCGCGAGGTGGCTGAGGCGAGCGATATCGTCATCACCATCGTCACCGATTCACCCGACGTCGAGGAGGTTGTCCTTGGCCGGGAAGGGATTCTCTCCGGTCTTCGGCCGGGCAGCACGGTGATCGATATGAGCACGATCTCGCCGGCCACAACCCGGCGTTTGGCCGGGGAGATCGAGAAGGCGGGCAGCGAGATGCTCGATGCGCCGGTCAGCGGGGGGGATGTCGGCGCCATCGCCGGCACCCTGGCGATCATGGTGGGCGGCAAAGAGGAGGTCTTTACGCGCTGTCTGCCGCTCTTTCAGGCCATGGGCAAAAGCGCCACCCTGGTCGGCGGTCACGGCATGGGCCAGACGGTCAAACTGTGCAACCAGATCCTGGGCGCGGTCACCAATCTGGCCGTCTGCGAGGCGGTCGAGTTCGCGCGCAAGGCCGGCGTCGACCCTCTCGTCATGATCGAGGCGGTCAAGGGCGGTGCTGCCGGCTCCTGGCAGCTCGCCAACCTTGGCCCTAAAATGGCAGCGGGCAATTTTGCGCCGGGATTCATGATCGACCTGCAGCAGAAGGACCTGCGGTTGGCCCTTGAGGCGGCGCGCGAGCTGCAGCTGCCGGCGCCCGCTCTCGCCCTGGTCAACCAGCTCTTCACCGGCTGTCAGGCGCACGGCGAGGGGCGCGAAGGGACCCAGGCGCTGGTCAAATCGCTGCGCCGGCTCGGCGGCAACAGCTGAGGTGTCCGCAGGACGATCCGCATCCAAAGCCGGATGCGGGTATGTTATCAATAAAGAGCAGCAAATGCAGGTGGCTGGATGAGCGGATGGATTAAGGCATGGATTGTGGGGCTGGCGGGTTCACTGGCGCTTGGAATCGCGGGCTGTTCTCTCGAAGCGCCCAAGGCGCCGAGCTGGGATACCACGCTCAACATCCCGGTGACCGACCACACCTACCATCTGGACGAGCTTCTCAAGGATGAGGAGAATTTCAGGACCGGCCTGGACAGCCTGCTCACTTTTCACTTCGAGGAGGCGCTCGACACCATTGCCGTCGGCGATCATCTCACGCTGCCCGATATCCACGAAAGCCTCACCCTGGGCCTCGACGCCTTCCGGATACCGAGCCTGCCGGTTATGGCCGACCGCTTTCTCTGGGCGCAGCTGACGACGGAGGCTGCGGTTCCCGCAGGCACAACCGGAGTGATCTCCCCCTTCGCTTTTAATTATGTTCCCAGCACCATCCACAGCAGCCAGGATCTCCTCTACGCCCAACTGATCAGCGGCACGGCGCGGCTCCACCTCTACAACCGCATGACGGTCGATCTGGAAAACGTCATCCTCTCCCTGCAGGACAGCGCCACTGGCAGGATCATGGTCTCCTCCCCCCTCGTGGCCCGCATCGCCGCGCTCGATTCCGCGGCGGTGAATGTCGATATGCGCGGCAGCACCATCCCGCGCCAGGCGCGCTGGCTGCTCAGCGGCAATTCGCCCGGCAGCAGGGGCGCGGTGGTCCCGGTCAACGGCCAACTCCCCTTTGATGTGGTGGTGGAGTTGATCGATTTCGTCATCGCCGCCGCAGAGGCGCGCATCCCCGCCATGACCATCGATCGTGCGGATTCGGTCGGGCTGGGAGAGATGGAGGGCAACGCCATCGACGAAGCGGCTTTTGAAAGCGGCAGGATGGTGCTGAGCCTGGACAACCGCTCCCCCTTCGCCAGTCCGGAGATCCTCTTCACCTTTCCCCAGATCAGACGCACCGCCACCGGCAGGGCACTGGCAATCCCTCTGCGACTGCAGCCCAACAGCCTGACCCGAACGGAAATCGATCTTGCGGGCCTGATCGCCAAACTGCCCCTGCCCCCGGCGGGCGCTCCGCAGTCCGTTCAGGTGGAGGTGCGTGCGGTGACCGACGATATGCGCAGCTCCTTCGCGGAGGTCGGCGAGATGACCAGCCTGACCATGCGGATCGACCTGGAAGAGCTGGCACTCGACCATTTCCACGGCCGCCTCGCGCCCCGTCAAGTGCGCATCGACAGCACCCTGCGCGCTCTCGATATCTCCGGCGAGTGGGGCGATCTCGAGGGGGTGACCTTGCGGGAGGCGAGGCTGCAGGTAGAAATTTTCACCACTCTCAATCTGCCTTTCAGGTTCAGGGGCGCACTCCACGGCTTCAGTGAAGGCCGGGCCGGGATCCCCTTCCCCCTCGACATCGCGGTGCCCGCGGCCTCAGCCGGCGCCCTGCTCTACCAGGCTCCGCTCTTTACGGTCAATAACAGCAGCATCGTCAGCTTTATCAACCAGCACCCGGATCAGATCGCTGCAGCCGGAAGCGCCTGGATCGGCGATGGTCTTGCCGCAGGCGGCGTTCGCCGCGAAGACCGGATATCGGCGCGTTTCACTCTTGACTTGCCCTTTGTGCTGAGCTGGGAGGAGCGCTCGATCGATGGCGATCTCAATATTCTGGAGATCGCCCCGCCGGGTGCGGAGGGGGATGCGGTAGAGGAGAAGGATGGACGCCTGCTGCTGTCGGGGGATGCCACGGCGCATCTGCGCGATGCGATGCTGGAGCTGTCACTGGAGAACCGCCTGCCCGCCGGCGGTGAGGTGACTTTTTATTTCGCCGCCGATTCGAGCGGCATCTTCACACGGCCAGATCTCGTGGTGGGTCCGGTAAAGCTCGCTGCGGCGGCGGTGGACGCCTCCGGCAGGGCGGCTGCGCCGGCGATGAGCAAAACCACGCTCACCCTCTCCGCTGATGATCTGCGCCTCTTCCAGAATGGGGGAGCGGGGACCAAACAGCTCTATTTCAGTCATCGCGTGCGGATTGCCGGCAGCGGCGGCCGCAGCCTCCGCCTTCATCTCGCCGATTATGTGCGGGTGCAGGCCCTGCTGAGGCTGGTGGTCCGGATTGGCGAATAGAAGCGCCCGCCGGCCTATTTCCTGCCCTTTTGCACATATTCCCTGATCTCGCGCAGCCGTGCGCGGATCGGCAGTTTCTGCGTACAGGCCTCCTCGCACTGGCCGCATTCGGTGCAGAGATCAAAGACCGGACTCTTGCGGCTTATCCCCCAGTGCCAGCCGAGACGCTCGGCGATGCTCTCGGGCTTTCCGGAGAGCATGAACTGGTTATAGCTGTCCATCATTTTGGGCACCGGCACTCCGACGGGGCAGTGGTCGCAATAGCCGCATCCGGTGCAGAGTTCATCAAATGAGGCGCTAAGATGAGTGCGAATCCCGCTTACCGCCTCCTCGCTCAGCCCCTCAAAGCCGTCAGCTGCCGCAACCGCTTCTTCAATCTGCGCTTCGCTGCTAAAGCCGACCAGGGAGGTGGTGATGCGCGGATCGTTGAGCAGGAAACGCAGGGCGCCCTGGACCACGGTCTCATCCGGGCGGGTGCGGACGAAATCAAAGCGTTCCGGATGCTGGGGAATGATGCCGCCGCCCAGCGGATTCATGACCACAACACCGCGCCCCATTCCGGCCGCTGAGCTGATCCCCTGGTCGCGATAGGCGAAATTCATCGCCGAGTAGCCGAGGAGGATCCCGGCGAAAGGATAGTCCTGGAGCATCCACTCGATCTCCGCTCCGGTCTGATGACTGGAAACGCAGATGTGCCTGATCAGCCCCTCCCGCTGCAGCTGCTCAAAAGCCTGCAATGCCCCCTTCAACTTGCGTTTCAGGTAGGAATCCTTGTCAATCACACACCAGACGTGGTAAAAGTCGACGTAGTCCAGCCCCATGCGCGTCAATGAGGTCTCCAGCTCACGGCGGATCTCACCGGCCGTCCCCTTGTTGGTCTTGGTCGAGACGTAGAAAGGCTTTTCGCGGCGCTGTCTTTGCATATCCTTGAAAGCGGCGCCGTAAATCGCTTCAGAGTCGCCGTAGCCGATGGCGGTGTCGAAATAGGTGATGCCCAGATCATAGGCCTTTTTGACCAGGGCCGCGCAGCCATCGACATCTTTCTGATCGATAAAGCGCATGCCGCCAAATCCGATGGCGGAGAGCTGAATGCCGGTGGAGCCATAAGAGTGATAGATCATCAGATTTTCCCGGGTATGATGGTGATCCTTTGCCTGGTTGCGGCAGCGTTTGCATTAAACATATCCAACTTTTCACTGGCAGGCAAGCACTTTTTTAGCGTGCCCGGCCGCCACCGCAATCTGCCGGAGGCCTGGCTTTTGCGGCGGGCAAAAAGATGTTGCGACTGTGGAAAGCGATTAGTAAATTCAGTTTAAACACCCCGCGGCGAAGCTGCATCTCTCCGGAAAAGTAGGTCTCTTGATACGAGCATGGCTATGATTAAGCCCCGGGCGCTCCTGTTCAGCCTGCTGATGGCGGGCCTGGCCGGCGCGCAATCCCCGCAGATACCCGATTATCTTAAACGCGATGCCGGCCTTGCGGCCGGACTCGAACGGATTGTCTCAGAGCTGGCTCTGGACAGCTCTTTCGATACCGGTGAAGACGGCCTCGAGCAGATTTCCCTTGCAGTCATTGATCTCTCCGGCAAAAAGCCCCGCCTGGGCGGGGTGCGTATGGATAATTTCATCTACCCCGCCTCGGTCTACAAGATGTATGTGGCTGCGGAGATCCTCCATCAGATCAGTCAGGGCCGCTACGGCCTGAACCGGCTCCACACTGTCGCGGAGCACAACGCCGTCGACCGCTCCAAAGAATGGACCAGTGATCCGCGCCCCCTGCTTCAGGCGGGCGACACCGTCACGGTCAACTATCTCCTCGATCTGATGATCACCCGCAGCGACAATTCAGCGGCCAACTGCCTCATCGATATCGCTTCGCGTCCGGGCATCGACTCGCTGATGCACGCCTGTGGCTGGCACGGCAGCGAAGTCACCCGCAAGTTCCTCAAGCGTAAATTCGAAGAGCCCGGCTATCAAACCATCCGCGGCACCGAGACCTGCGCCCTCCATGCGGCCGATTTTCTCTGCCGGATCGCCACCGGCCGGCTGGTCAACTCCTGGGTGAGCCAGCAGATGATGTGCCTGCTCGGCCGGCAGCTGGATGAAGCCAAAATGGCCGCCGGGCTTCCTGCCGGTGCGATGTTCTATCATAAAACCGGATGGTATGGCAGCTGGACCCACGATGCGGGCATTGTTGATGACGGCCGTCTCCGCTATGTCGTCGCCTGTTTTCTGCCCCTGCCGGAGGAGCTGGCTGCGGACAAACACCGGCAGCTGGCCCAAAAAATCCATGCGCTGATGCGCAGCAGATTGTGAGCGCCTCGTGCATCCAGCCCTATATGCCCGGAGCCTGCCCGGCAGCCAGGTGCAGTGCCTGCTCTGCCCCCACGCCTGCATCCTTGCACCCGGCAAGAGCGGCCTCTGCGGCGTCCGCAGGAACAGCGAGGGCGAGCTGCAGAGCCTGAATTACGGCAAGGCGGTCGCTGTGCATGTGGATCCGATCGAGAAAAAGCCCCTCTTCCATCTCTATCCCGGCAGCCGCTCTCTTTCGGTCGCTGCGGCCGGCTGCAATTTCCACTGCCGTTTCTGCCAGAACCACGAGATCTCGCAAATCAGGCCGGGTGGCGGATCGGTGCCCGGCCGCCCGGTCACGCCCCGGGAGCTCGTCGATCAGGCTCTGGCGGACGACTGCCGTACCATCTCCTGCACGTACACAGAACCGACGGTCTTTTTCGAATACGCCCTGGAAATCTGCCGGCTCGCACGGGCGCAGGGAATCGATACGGTCTGGGTCACCAACGGCTATATCTCCGAGGAACCCCTGCGCGAGATCGCGCCGTTTCTCACCGCCGCCAATGTCGACCTCAAGGGCTGGGATGACGAATTCTACCGCACCGTCGTCGGCGGGACGCTCCAGCCTGTCCTCGATACCCTCAAGCTGATGAAAAGTCTCGGCATCTGGCTCGAGGTGACCACCCTGATCGTGCCCGGTTACGTCGATGACGAAACCAGGCTGCGCGAGATCGCCCGTTTCATCTGCGCAGAGCTGGGAGCGGAGACGCCCTGGCACATCAGCCGCTTTTACCCCCAATACCGTTTCACGGAGGCGGTGCCCACCCCTCTCGCCGCCCTGCAGCGCGCCCGCCAGATCGGGCTCGAGGAGGGCGTGCGCTATGTCTATACGGGCAATGTGCCCGGCGATACCGGTGAGAACAGCTACTGCCATCGCTGCGGCGCGCTGCTGGTCGGACGTTATGGTTTTCAAATTGTCACCAACAATCTGCAGGCGGGCTGCTGTCCGGTCTGCCGCACCCCGATGGATGGGATATTTACAAAGGAGGAGATGTGAAGAAAATGACAATCGCCCTGGCCGTGACCCTGTTTCTGACCATGGCCTGCATCACCCGGAAGAGCGAGCAGGGGGGAGTCGCCCCGGCCGGAGCCCTGGACCCCGCCAGCGCAAAGATCTATCAGACGGCACAATCGAACGGCAACCGGCTGGCCGACCTCGGCTCGGCCGCTTTTGAACCTTTCGGCCAGCCTCTGGAGACGCAGCCCTGCATCTTTATCGATCCAACGCACACCTTTCAGACCCTGGTCGGAATCGGCGGAGCCCTGACCGATGCGGCGGCTGAGACCTTTTTCCGCCTCCCGGAGGCGAAGCAGCAGGAGCTGCTCACGGCCTATTTTGATGCGGAGCGGGGGATCGGCTACACCCTGGCGCGCACCAATATCCAGAGCTGCGATTTTTCCAGCGGCAGCTACGAGTATGTCCAGCCGGAAGACCGCGAGTTGAAGAGCTTCAGCATTGATCACGACCGCCAGTTCAAGATCCCCTTCATTAAAAAGTCCATATCCGCCGCAGGAGGCGCCCTGACCCTCTACGCCAGCCCCTGGAGCCCGCCAGCCTGGATGAAAACCAATAACAACATGCTGCGCGGCGGCAAGCTCAAACCCGACTGCTACGAAGCCTGGGCCGGCTGCTATATCAAGTTCATCCAGGCCTACGAGGAAGCGGGCATCCCGGTGTGGGGCCTCTCGGTGCAGAACGAGCCCATGGCCACCCAGACCTGGGAGTCCTGCATCTATACCGGCGAGGAGGAGCGCGATTTCGTCAAGAATCACCTCGGGCCGGTACTGGCCAAGGCGGGCATGAGCGGCAAGAAATTGATCGTCTGGGACCACAACCGCGATCTGCTCTATCAGCGTGCCAGCACAGTGCTCAACGATCCCGAGGCGGCCCGCTACGTCTGGGGCGTGGGCTTTCACTGGTATATGAACGACGCCTATGAGAACGTCAAACGGGTGCACGAGGCTTTCCCGGAGACCAACCTGATCTTCACCGAGGGCTGCAACTATCCCTACCGGACGGAGAACCTCGGCCAGTGGCATTGGGGGGAAAATTACGGCAAGGCGCTGGTGAACGATTTCAATAACGGCGCAGTGGGGTGGACCGACTGGAACGTGCTGCTCGATGAGACGGGAGGCCCGAACCATGTCGGCAATTTCTGCTTTGCGCCGGTGCACAAGACCGCAGAGGGCGATCTCTATTACATGAACTCCTTCTACTATCTCGGCCACTTCAGCAAGTTCATCCGGCCCGGAGCCAGGCGGATCATCGCCTCCTCCAACCGCGACAAGCTGCTGACCACCGCCTTTGTCAATCCCGACGGCAAGATAGCCGTCGTTGTTCTCAATCCGTCGGATGAAGGGTTCGCCTGCAAACTCTGGCTGGAGGGCAAGGCTGCCTCCCTGGAGAGCCTGCCGCACTCGATCATGACCCTGGTGATCGGCTGATCCTGCCACCGCCATAACCGGAAAGGAATCACAATGACATTGAGTGAAAAGATCGGCAAGTACAGATGGACCATATGCGCCCTGGTCTTTTTCGCAACCACCGTCAACTATCTCGACCGCCAGGTGCTCAGTCTTCTCAAGGACCGGCTGGAAGTGGAGTTCAACTGGAGCGACTCCGACTATGCCAACATCGTCGCGGTCTTTCAGTTCGTCTATGCGATATCGATGCTCTTTGCCGGCCGTCTGATTGACTGGCTCGGCACCAAGCTCGGCTACGCCCTCTCCCTGCTGGTCTGGTCGGTCGGCGCCATGGTCCATGCCCTGGCCAGAGGAACCGGCGGATTCATGATCGCCCGCGGTGTCCTCGGCTTCGGCGAATCGGGCAACTTTCCCGCCGCCATCAAGACCATTGCGGAGTGGTTCCCCAAGAAAGAGCGGGCCCTGGCCACCGGGCTCTTCAACTCGGGTGCCAACGTCGGCGCCATCCTGGCGCCGCTCACCGTCCCCTGGCTCGCCGACAAACTGGGCTGGCAGGCTGCTTTTCTCGTCGTCGGCGCCATCGGCCTGATCTGGTTGATCTTCTGGTTCTGGCTCTACGAGACCCCGCGCCTGAGCAAACGGGTCAAGCCGGCCGAACTGGCCTTCATCCACAGCGATGCCGATGAGGCCGCCCCGCAGAGTGGCACCGCTGTCAGGGAAAAGATCTCCTGGTTCAAGCTGCTCAAATACAAACAGACCTGGGCCTTCAGCTTCGGCAAATTCATGACCGACGGAGTCTGGTGGTTTTTCCTCTTCTGGCTGCCCGCATATCTCAAGGCGCAGTATGGTATGACCGGCATGGAGGTCGCTTTCCCGCTGGCTGTCCTCTACTCGATGTCAACCATCGGCAGCATCGCCGGCGGCGCCCTGCCGATCTATTTTATCAACAAGGGGCAGGAGGTCTACTCGGCGCGCATGAAGGCCATGCTCCTCATCGCCCTGGTCCCCCTGCTGGTGCTCCTGGCCCAGCCCCTGGGCGGCTTTAGCTACTGGCTGCCGGTTCTGATTATCGGCATCGGCACTGCGGCCCATCAGGCCTGGTCGGCCAACATTTTCACCACGGTTTCGGATATGTTCCCCAAGAAGGCGGTCGCCAGCGTCACCGGCATCGGCGGTATGGCCGGCGGTTTCGGCGGCATCGTCATCAACAAGATCGCCGGCTGGCTCTTCGACGGCTACCGCAGCGCCGGCATCGCCAAATCCTTCGCGGAGGCCCAGGCGGCCAACCTTGGCCTCTACCTCGACAAGATCAAATCCCTCTCCCTGGTCAACAAGCACGGGGATCACATCAACCTCGACAAGGTTGAACTGGGCAGTCTGCCGCATGAAGTGATGACCCAGCTCCAGGGCATCGATGCCGGAGCCTTTGAGGCGCTCCGGACCCTGCAGGCGCCCATCGTCCAGGGCAATATGACCGTCGCCTATACCATGGTCTTCGCCTTCTGCGCCCTCGCCTATCTCATCGCCTGGGCGGTGATGCATTTCCTCGTACCCCGTTTTAAAAAGATCGAGGATATCTAGACCGGATCATATCCCGGCCCCGCCGGCCTTTTACGCCGGCGGGGCCGCACTGTTTTTACTCCTCCACCGCCACCCGGCCGAGGCGCCAGGTGAGGCCGCTGTTCAGATAGATCAGCTCGAAGGAGCCCGACTCTCTGGTGGTGACGTGGAAATGGTAGACCCGGTCGCGCCCCTGCAGCTCGCTCCAGATGCCGTTGATGCGGGTGATATGATAGGGCCGGCTGCGCCAGCGGAAGCGCATGGGCCTCATCTTGCGGCCGTCGAAGTAGCTGATCACCTCAACCGGCTCGTTGACGGTCTCAAAATTCATCACGTTTCCAAAAAGTGTAATAATGTACACCTAATAATAGTGAATCCGCTTCTCGAAAGCAAGAGAAAAAACGGGGAGGGAGGCGCATTTATTCAGCGCACGCTCTCCATGGCGGGAATGGCGGTCGCGGTCAAACAGTGCGCGTTCCGGAAAATGCGGCTTCGCCGCCGCCGGCCGGAGCTTGTGGCGGCCAAAAATTCCTTGACATTCCCCCCGCGCTTCTCTAAATTGCATCTCGGTTAACCAGGGAGTAGCTTTGCAGCACCGCGCCGGCTATTATAACTGGCTGCTCGCCGCCCTGCTGGTGGCACTGTGCGTGACGGTCGGCTATCTGTTTCTCGCCATTCCGAATGTGGAGATGTTCACCGCCGCGGTTTTTGTCTCCGGTTTTTTGACCGGAGCCGGTCGCGGCACCCTCATCGGCGCCGCCGCGGCGCTGCTCTTCTCCCTTTTCAATCCCTACGGGGCGGCGGCGCCTCCGCTGCTGCTCGCCCAGATCGCCGGTACGGCCCTCGCCGGCCTCGCCGGCGGGTTGGTGCAGCGCGCGCGCTGGCTGGAGCGTCCGGTCTGGATCCGGACGGCGCTCTTTGGCTGTACCGGGCTTTTCCTCACCCTGATTTATGACGTGCTGACTACCCTGAGCTTTGCAGTCATCATGGCCGGCGGAGAGGCCGGAAAGATCTGGGCCTCTTTTCTCTACGGCATGGCGTTTTACGGACTGCATTTGCTCAGCAACACCCTGATCTTCGCCCTGCTGCTCCCGCTCCTGCTCGAGCGGCTGCGGTTCATCACCACTCGTTGATGGAGCGCGCATGCGCAGATTTTCCGCCTGGCTTGTTCTCCTTATGATCGCCACCGGGGCGCAGGGGCAGACCCCCTCTGACCCCTTGTACGCCGATTCCACCCTCCGGCTTGGCTCCGGTTACGGCTCGGCGGGTGATCTCTTCGCCTTTCTGCCCGGCGCCTCATTCCACGACCCTGGCAGCATCGGCCTCCCCGCTCCGGGCACCCTCTTCGCCTCGCCGCCCGCCCGGCTCAACCTCGTCTATGACGGATTCCGCCTCGACGATCCCCTCACCGGCCGCTCCGACCTCAATCTCATCCCCGTCGAGGGCATCGCCAGCCAGGCTCTCTTTATCGATCCTCTCACCCGGCCCCATCCCGAATGGGCTGCGAGCCAGACCCTCGAGATCACCAGCCGCGACCTCGCAGCCGATACCCTGCGCACGCAGGTGGCCTACCGCACCGGCGGCAGCGGCTATGACGACATCGATGTCCGCGCCGGACTGCGCTATTCCGAGCGGCTGTGGATCAACGCCGGCGGCGTGCTGAAAAATTACGCCGGCACCACCGCACAGCTCGAAAAATACCGCGCGCAAAAGATCAATCTGGCCCTCACCCGCACTTTCGGCAGCCGCTGGCGCGCCCGCTACCATCTCCTCTACAATATCTCTGACCTGAACCTGCCCCTGCCCGAGGCGCCCGCCCTGGCCCCGGGCCTGCGCCAGCCGCACCAGAAGCTGAGCCGCTACGACCACGGCCTCGAGATCGATTGTGCCGGCAGATGGCGCACCCTGGTGCAGCTCACCGACCAGCATCGCGAACGCTTTGGCTACCGTCACAGCGTCTGGGACGAGACCACCGATGTGCTCCGCCTCGACCTGGCCAGCACCTGGCTCTGGCGGAAGGGCTCCCTGTCGGGGATGGCGGGCGGCGCCTTCCGCAGCACCGGACTCAAGAGCGCCGCCTGGGGCGATCACGGCCAAAGTCTTTACAGCGGCTGGGGGAATCTCGCGCTGCGTCCCGCGCCCGGCTTGCAGGCTTTCGCCCAGCTGCGCGTCGAGAAAGGGGAGGGGATGAGCGCCGCACTGCTGCCTCAGCTGCAGCTCCGCTACGATCTGGCGCGGGGCGGGCAGGCCGCTGCGGCGGCGGATTCGACCAGGCCCGGCGTCACCGGCTCTGCCTCCGATTCATCCGGTCACTCTCCCGCCTTCAGCCGGGTCCGCTGGCAGACATTGCTCTGGTACGAGCGGAGCCGGAGAGAGGCCTCGCTCGCGGAGCGTTATGAGACCGGCCCCTTCGCTCTGGGCGATCCGGAACTGGGGGCGGAAACGGGCGACTACATCGGCCTCGGCTTCAGCGGCCAGGCCCCGGCGTGGAAATTCTTTCTCTCCCTAAGCACCAGCCGCACCAGAGAGGAGCTGATACTCCTCTGGAACGCACAATCGGCCCTGCCGCGCCATCAAAACCGGTCCGGGCAGCAGAGGTTCAGCCTCGATGCCGCCGGAGAGTGGCGCCTCTCCTCCTGGTTCACCCTGGCGGGCAAGGCCAAACAGATGCTCTTCGAGGAGGAGACCCCTTTCAATCAGCCCGCAACTTTTGCTGCCGGCTGGCTGGCGGCGCACCACATCTTTTTCCGCCATGACCTCGATGTGCGCCTGCGCCTGGGCGTTTCCTTCTGGGGCCGGCGCGAGGAGCCCATCCCCTGGTACGTCGAGGCCTCTCCGGTGAGCGCGCCCCTGCAGGCGGCGGCGGTTCCCTGGCTCGATCTCAGTGTTGTTATCAGGGATGCGACCCTCTTTTTTGCGCTGCAGAATCCCCTCGGCATCGATTACGAGGTGATCGGGGGCTATCCCCAGCCCCGGCAGCTGATCCGCTGGGGCTTTGTCTGGAATTTTTATGATTGACGGATTTAACTTGCGCCTTTCACATTAAATTCTTACCTTTTCTCAGTTCGTACAAGACTCTGGTTCCACAGCGATCAATAGGGAAGACGGTGCGAATCCGTCGCAGCCCCGCTACTGTAATGGACTACGAAAATCGCAGCCCTGCCAAGGGCACGCCACTGGGAGACCGGGAAGGCGCGATGAGTAGGCTCGATGTCCAAAGCCAGGAGACCTGCCAGGGATCTTTTTTCAAGCGACCTTCGCGGGCGAGGTTTTGCGCTTATACGCACAGCATAGACCCCAAACCACAAGGTTGGGGTCTTTTTGTTTCCCCCGCCGCGACGCGTCGCCCGTACTTCAGAAAGCGGCTGCCGTCATGTCCTCTTCCGCCCGAGCCATTTATTTTTTACTGATCGCCGGATTCACTCTGGCACAGGCCCAATCGGCCCAGAAAATCGAGGGTCACGTGCGCGATGGTGCGACCGGCGCCCCTCTGGCCGGTGCCAATGTGCTGATCAGCGGCACAAGCCTGGGCATGGTCAGCGATTTCTCCGGCTATTTCTTCTTCGAAAATCTCCTCGTCGGAACCTACACCCTGCAAGCCCGCCACATCGGGTATGCACCGCAGACTCTTGCCGCCATCGAGGTCGATTACGATCAGGCCGCGCGGGTGGTCTTTAATCTGGAACCCCGGAATCTGCAGATCCCCGGTATGGTCATCACCGCCAGGCGCTCAGCCTCCGCCGCAGAGGTCTCCTTGTTCGAGATCTCCCGCCAGCAGATCGAGCGCTCACAGGCGGCCGATCTCGGCGAACTGCTCGTCAACAGCTGCGGTCTGGAGGTGCAGGAGAACGGAGGCAGCAAGAGCCTGAGCATACGCGGCAGCCAGTCGAGCCAGGTTGTAGTGGTGCTGGACGGCGTGCGCCTGGACAATCCCATGACCGGCGCAGTCGATCTCGCCACCCTGCCCGTCTCTGCGATCGAGAGCATCCTGGTCCGCAAGGGCAGCAGCTCCCTCGAGTACGGTGCAGGCGCCATCGGCGGTGTCGTCGAGATCCGGACGCGGCGTCCGCAGCGGAACCACTGGTCGGTCGAGGGGCACGCCGGGGCGTTCGGCGGAGCCGGAGGCGGTCTCGCCTGGAGCGGCACGCGCGCCCAGACGGGATGGTATCTTTCCGCCGATCACCGCCAGAGCGGGGGCGATTACGGTTACCGCTACATGCGCGCCGGTGCCATGATCGATGAACTCAGACGCAACGCCGATACCGCCCAGAATCAGCTCTTCGCCCGTCTGGTCGGGAACCTCCGGGGGGCCCAGTGGAGCCTCTCGGGTCAGCGGCTGCGCAGCGAACGCGGCTTGCCCGGCCAGATCTACAGCTGGACGCCGGGGGCGCGGGCGACGACCGGCCGCGACCACTTCACTGCCGCCCTCAACGAAGCCGGCACTGCTTCCGGCTGGGAGATCAGGGCGGCCCACGCTGATGAGGGCAACAGCTATCGGCACCAGCCCGAAGCCTGGCTGCCCCTGCGCGACCGGACTGTCCCCGCCTACTGGAACGAGAACCGGATGCACACCAACAGTCTTGCGCTTGAGGGGTGGCGGCAGGTCTGGTCCGGCGGCCGCTGGATCGCCGGCGCAGAAGCGGGCATCGACCGTTTTGTGGACCGGGACCGCCTGGAGGAGTCGGCCGCCATCGGCGAGGTCCGCACCCGCCGGACCGCCGCCTTTTTTCACCTCGAAGCCGAGCAGCCCCTGCCGCACGGCCTCGCCGCCGCCCTGATCACCGGACTGCGCCGCGATGAGGCGCGCATCCACCACACCGACCGGCTTCGCCGGGAGGGGGAGTGGAGCCCCGTTCTCAGCCTCGCCCTGACCGGTCACGCCCTCGCCGACCTCCGTCTCTTCGCCTCATGGTCGCGCGGTTTCCGCCTGCCCACCTACGCCGACCTCTTCTATCAGCAGTACCGCGTGCAGGGCAATCCGGATCTCCTGCCGGAGCGCAGCCGCTCGCACGAATACGGCCTCAGCCTCGCCTCATCCCGGCATGGCCGCTTCGGCATCACCCGCTTCCGCAACCGCATCGAGGATCTGATCATCTGGCGTATGGGCTCTTTTGCCTCCTTTTCGCCGGTCAATACCGACGCCCTGCTCGCCGGGACCGAATTTGAAGCGTTCTGGACGATCGCACCCGGTCGGGTGGAGGCCCAGGTGTCCCACCTGCTCCTCGAAAGCACCAACCTCCAGGCCGGGCACACGGTCTACGGCAAGCGGCTGCCCTACCGGCCGGACCATTCTACCAAGCTGGGGTTCCGTCTGACTCCGGGCCGCTTTTTTCTCGAGTATGCAGGACGCCTGGCAGGGCCGCGCTACGTCACCGAGGCCAACACCGTTCGTCTGCCCGGCTATGCGGCCCACGATCTTACGCTCGGCATGCGCTGGGCTGTCCGCGGCGTCGATCAGAATGTCAGACTGGCGCTGCATAATCTGACCGATGCCCGCTATGAACTGATCGAGAACGCCCCGCTGCCCGGCCGCGAGTGGCGGATCTCCTGGGAGATGGGGCGCCGTTGAAGACGGCGCGCAAGCTCTGTGCAAACCTGAAAGGCCGGGTCACTGATCATCAAGAACAAGCTGGGAGAGTGGATGAATCATCCTGTGGGCAAGTTTGTCTGGGGATTGCTGCTGTTTTTTATCTCGGTGGGGGGTGCGGCGGAGCCGGCCCGCATTCTCTATATCGTCAACAGCCTCGGCCGTACTCTGACCGCGGTGGATCTCGCGAGCGGAACAGTCCGCCAGGACGCGATCCAGACCGGCCAGATGCCCAACCAGATTCTTGTCCGCGGCGGTGAACTGCTGGTGCTCAACAGTTCACCGGCTGAATTGACCATCCTCGACGGGACGAGCCTGCAGGTGAACGCCCGGATCGCCCTGCCGGAGGGCTCCAATCCCTACCAGATGGCCCTGGCGCAGAACGGCCGTCTTTATGTCACCCTGCTGCTCGCCAACAGCCTCGCTGTGGTTGATCTGGCACAGCAGAGCGTGGTCAGGATTATTCCGGTCGGGGCGGCGCCGCAGGGAGTCCTGATCGCCGGCGGGCGGATCTGGGTGGCCAACACCGGCGGCTATCCCGATTATGCCGGCTCCAGCCTCTCCTGCCTGGATCTTGAAGACGAAAGTTTTATCGCCGAGCTGCCGATGCCGGCCAATCCGCAGGTGGTGCGGGCCGCGCCGGCAGATTACCCGGAGCAGCTCTACGTTCTCTGTTCCGGCGCCTGGGGCGCCGGGGAGGGAACCGTCCAGGCCGTCACGATCAGCCGGGATGGCGCTGCCGTCGAGCCCGTCCTGTCGGGCCGATGCGATATCGGCGGCTACCCGGGCGACCTGGTGGTGCTGGCGGACGAGAGGGCGATGGTTTGCGAATGGGGGGATGAATCCGGCGGCCTGCTCTCCCGCTTCAACCCCTCCCTCTTTCCGGCGGATCCAGGCATCGAGCAGCTGCGCGCTGGACGCGGCGCCATGCGCTTTTTTCACGACGCGCCGGCCGGCGACCTCTATCTCTGCGCCTTTGATGAGGATCAGGTCCAGAAAATTGATCCGGCTACAGGGGCAGTGCTGGCGAGCTGGCCGGTAGGCGACGGCCCCGTCGACCTGGCCCTCTTTGAAAGCCCTGCCGATAATTCCGCTGGCGGAGGGATCGGGAGAGATCCGGTCAGCTATCCCAATCCTTTCACGTTGGGCACAACCATCCGGTTCACCGGTGCGGGGGAGAGGGCGCGTCTGCGCATCTACGCCGTCACCGGCAGGCTCGTGCTGGACACTGTGATGGCAGGGCTGGTTCCCGGCAGCCATGAGTTTTTCTGGGATGGCCGGGAGACCACCGGCAGACCCGCCGCCAGCGGCGTCTATTTCGGAGTCGCCGAGTGCGGGGGGGAAGAACGGTGCTGGAAGATGACCCTGCTGCGTTGAATCTCCTCCTTCCGCTGCCTGCTATTTTTAGCCGTTCGGCCCGCCGCAAAGAAAATGCTGTTAACTTTGCCTAAAAATCGCGAAATTTACTCTACTTCAAGGACAGACAAATTTCACGATACCGGTAATCCGCATGAATGATGCCAGGGAAATCGGCGAGGCGAAGGTCTCCTCCCTGCTGATCAAATTTTCAGTTCCCGCCATCGTCGGCATGGTGGTCAGTGCCCTCTATAACATCGTCGACCGGATTTTCATCGGGCAAGGGGTAGGTTCTCTCGGCATCGCCGGTGCGACGCTGGGCTTTCCGATCATGCAGCTGCAGATGGCCTTCGGTATGCTGATCGGCCTGGGCGGCAATGCCCTGGTCTCCATCCGCCTCGGCGAACAGCGGAAAAACGAGGCCGAGAAGGTGCTCGGCAACGCCCTGGTTCTGATCACCGCGCTCTCCCTGCTGCTGACCATTCCGGCGCTGATCTTCCTCCGCCCTCTGCTGCGCCTCTTCGGGGCCAGCCCGGTGAGCATGCCCTACGCCATGGAGTATATGAGTGTCATTGTTCTCGGCACTGTATTTTCCGGGATCGGATTCGGCCTGAACCATTTCATCCGCGGTGAGGGCAATCCGCGCGTGGCCATGAAGACCATGTTCATCGGTGCCGGACTTAACGCACTTCTCGATCCGCTCTTCATATTTGTCTTTGATATGGGGGTGCGCGGGGCGGCTATCGCCACGGTCATCTCGCAGGCCGCCACGATGATCTGGGTGCTGAACTATTTTTTGGGCCGGAAGAGCCTGCTCAAGATCAGACGCGCCAATCTCAGACTCTCAAGGCCGCTTGTGCTCAAAATCGCCGCCATCGGCTCGGCTCCTTTCGCCATGCACATCGTCTCCAGCATCTATGCCGTCATCGTCAACAACCAGCTGCAGCGATTCGGCGGGGATCTCGCCATTTCGGTCATGGGGATCCTCAACAGCATCGCCATGCTCTTCCTCATGCCGATCTTCGGCATCAATCAGGGCAGCCAGCCCATCGTCGGCTACAATTACGGCGCCCGCAAGTACGACCGCGTCCGCACCGCCGTCAGCCTCGCTCTCGCCGCCGCCTCGGTCGTGGCGTTCGTGGGGTATCTGATCGTCATGCTCTTTCCCGCCGGGCTGATCAGCCTCTTCAACCCCCGCGACGCCGAGCTGATCGCCATGGGCAGCCATGCCATGCGCATCTTTTTCGTCCTGCTGCCGGTCATCGGTTTTCAGGTGATCGGTTCCAGCTATTTTCAGGCCGTGGGCAAGCCGAAACAGGCGATGTTTCTCGCTCTGTCGCGCCAGCTTGTCTTTGTCATTCCCCTGCTCTTCATCCTGCCGCGGTTCTTCGCACTGGATGGTGTCTGGATGGTTTCGCCTGTTGCCGATCTGATGTCCGTTCTGGTCACTGCTCTCCTGCTCTGGCATGAACTCCGCCAGCTCGGCCGGCAGCACGCCGCCGGACTGAGAGAAGAGGCGGAAGCGGTTGAACCGGACTCGATCCCGCTCGAATAGGAGGTTCAGCAAGTTGCAAATCAGAACTTTATTCAGCGCTGTGATGATTTACCTGCTGGCCGGCGGCTTGACCGCGGCGCAGACGCAGAGCAGCTATCCCGATCAGCACTTTGTCATCGAAGCCGGTGATTCCCTCCTCACGCACGCCGAAAGCCTCGACCGGGTGGTGCTTGCGGCCGACCGCAGGAGTCTCCGGCTGCAGGATGGTGCGACGAGCGGCTTCCTCGTCCTCAACCCCCAAAAAGCGCCCTGGCCATTCGACGAAGGGCTGCCCTCGTGGAACGGCACCGCTCCGGGCGACAGCGGGGGATTCCGGATTCTGGTCCGCTTTCCCTATCTCAACGGCTGGTCGCCCTGGCTCGATGCCGGTTACTGGAAAGCCAACCTCTGGCCGTCGAAAAAGACCACTTTTGCGGGCGGTGAGATCGATATCGATATCGCCCGGCTGAACTATTATGCCAG
The DNA here is from genome assembly GCA_035388125.1 of bacterium. GTDB lineage: Bacteria > Zhuqueibacterota > Zhuqueibacteria > Residuimicrobiales > Residuimicrobiaceae > JAKPUX01. The sequence continues at coordinate 31,806 of DAOOPF010000022.1, forward strand.
TGAATGGCAGTTCGCCGTCGAATTCAAGCGCATCTCGGCGGCGGTGAGTTCGCCCTCCATCTCCCTGCTTTCCTGGTTCGCCAGCGACAGCCGCACGACCGCGGGGATGAACTATGCGGCGATTCTTAATGACAAGCCCGCAGCCCTCTTCATTCCGACCACTTTCCTGGCCCAGTACAGCATCGATCCCGAGATCGGGGGGAGCATCTGCTCGCCGACCACGGTGGCGATGATCCTGCTCAGCTATGGCATCGCAGTCGATCCTCTCCAGTTCGCCCGCGATACGCGCGATCCCTATTACGGCATCTTCGGGGTCTGGCCGCGGGTGGTGCAGAACGCCTCGGAATACGGCGTGAAAGGGACGGTCACGCGTTACCGCAGCTGGAGCGAGGCGCGGGAGGTACTCGCGCGCGGCGGCCGCATCGGCATGTCCATCGGCCAGCCGCTCTACAGCGGCCATCTGATCATGCTGGCGGGTTTTACTGTGAACGGCGACCCGATCGTCCACGATCCGGCCCGCACCAATACCGGCTACGGTCACATTTTCAATAAAAGCGACCTGTCGCACGCCTGGTTCGACAAGGGGGGCGTCGCCTATACCATTTTCATGCCCGACAGCACAGCCTCGGGTGTGGAGGAGCCGCCCGTCCGGCCGCAGGCGCCCGCCACTTTCGCGCTGCGGCAGAATTGGCCCAATCCTTTCAATGCCGCGACGACCTTTGAATACGAATTGAGCAGGGAGGGCCAGGTCGAGTTTCATATCTGCGATCTGCTGGGAAGGCGGATCGTCACCCTGGCGGAGGGGAGGCAGCCGGCCGGGCTCCACCAGCTGCGCTGGGAGGGCCGGGATCAGGCGGGGATGAGCGTTGCCAGCGGGATTTATCTCTATCAGCTGCGATTTGAAGAGGGGGAGGTGCGTTCGGGCCGGCTGACGGTATTGCGCTGACCGTTTCTGCGCTGCTCA
>DAOOPF010000023.1:0-9899 GCA_035388125.1 bacterium
ACCCGCGACCCCAACCTTGGCAAGGTTGTGTTCTACCACTGAACTACTCCCGCTTAAAGCCGAATAATATAAATATATTTCACAAGTTATGCAAGAGTTTTTTTATTGGAGTGGAAAAATGAGCGGTTTCTTCTTGTGCTGTTTGCATATTTTTATCATTGGCATCTGCAAAACAGCCTGATTGCGTCTACACTTGAATGAAGCCAGGAACGAAACCCGCAAAAACAAGGCCGTCTCGCCACCTGGAGTCACATCATCAGCGGGGGGATCATCAGTGATTGAAGAGTGTGAATGCAAACCAATTATACAGGAAGCCGATTACGAAAACCGCTATGAATGCCCAGCAAACCTTGATCATCTCCTGCGAAGCCTGCAGCGAAGTGCGCTATTTTAATGCCGCCAGCGATGATGAGGCCGCCGCCCTTTTCAGCACCTTTATCTGTAAAAATGGCTGCGACCGCTCCTACTACAGCTATATAACCATCGGACAGATTGCAATGGACGAACCGCTGCATCTGGCCGCCGGCGAAACCTCCCCCCTTCAGAAAAAAAACGCACTGCAGGGATAAAAAAAAGCCGCTGATTGCCAGCGGCTTTTTTTTAGTGGAGCTAAGGAGGATCGAACTCCTGACCTCTTGACTGCCAGTCAAGCGCTCTCCCAGCTGAGCTATAGCCCCATCTGTTACGGCAATTAAATTAACGAAAAAATCGCACATTGTCAATCTTTTTTATCTGGATTTTCCAGCATATCACGTGCAACCTGCAGCGCCTCACCGATCCTGTCGACCCGGCTGCCGCTGCCCTGGAGAAACAAGGCCTCTCCCCCGCCACGTCCCTCCACTATCTGCATGGCGGCGGAAAAGGCAGACCTGAGGTCGCAGCCCTCTCCGCTGGCCGCAAAAACCAGGGCAGCGCGCGATGCCGCACCGGCGAAGAGATAGATCCCCTCCCTCCTGCGTACGGCACTGGCGGCGAGCGCACGCACCAGCTCCAGATCACCCTCCGCGAAAAGATGGCTGACAACAGGCGCCTCCCCCGCTTCAGCACAAAGAGCCTCCAGGGTCAACTCCGCCAGCAGCCTGTTTTTCTGCTGCAGGGCCTTGCGAAGAGTCCTGTTTTCCTCCTGCAGCTTTTCCACACTGGCGCGTACACTCCCCGGATCCGTCGTTAGCAGCTGCATCAGCTCATCCAGCACCCGGCTGTAGTGCTGAATGAGGCGCCATGCGCGCCCACCGGCAGTGAAGGTGAATCGCGATCCCTGCCGGATGCGCTCGCGCCCGCTGATCTTGACCACCCCCACCTGACCTGTGCTGCTGACATGCGTGCCGCCGCATGGATCGAGGTCAAACTCTGCGATATCAATAAGACGAACGCTCCCCTCCACCTGGGGAGCCTTGCGCAGCTGCAGCTCCGCCGCCTCAGACTTGCTGACCAGGCGGCTGCCCACCGGGCGGTTCTCCCAGATGGTACGGTTGGCCAGGGTTTCGACCTCCTCGAGTTGCGCCGGGGTCACCTCAGCAGCATCAACTTCGATGGTGGACTCTTTTTCACCCAGATGGGCGGCCAGGGTCTTGATCCCGAGCGCTTGATAAAATGCTCCAGCCAGAAGGTGGAAACCGGTGTGCTGCTGCATAAAGTCGAATCGCCGCGGCCAGTCTAGGCGCCCGTGAACCTCCGCCGCCTCGAGAGGAGCGGCGAGAAGATGCCAGATTTCATCCTCCTCGATCAGGACATCCACAACCGCCACGTCGTTGAGAAAGCCGGTGTCGTGCATCTGTCCACCGGAAGTAGGATAAAAGAGCGTGCGATCCAGCACCAGCCCCGGCCGGCCTTCACGCTCCCCCCTTTTCACCACCCTGGCATCCATCTCCTGAAGGTAACTGTCCTGCTGATAGAGCTTTTCGGTCACACCTCTCTCCTGTGCAGTTGTAGTTTGCGTTGCAGCCTCTCCTTGCGGTGCTGCAGTCTGGCCGCCCATTCACTGTGCTCTTTGCGATGGTGCAGCTCCCGCACGATTTCCAGCCTTCCCTCGGCGCGGGCGAGGATGGCGAGTGCGGCCTGAATATCGCCGGCTTTGTGCTCATGGTACTTGGCCAGTTCCTCGTAGGGTTCCATGCTGAATTCAGGCACCTGTTCGACCCACTTCGCCCAGATTTTTACTGCTTCAGCGTAACCGCCCCGGCGTTTGTACAGTCCGGCACTCTGCCGGGCCAGAGCGGTCCATCCTTCCGCCATGGGAGCCGCTAGGGCCTCCCTGCCGATGCGTTCGGCCTCGCCGTAGAGCTGCAGATCCGAGAGCGTCTTGACCACGGCGAGCAGATCCCGCGTCTGCAGCCCCTCCTGGTGTTCAAAACGCGCGGCAGCAGCAGCGGTAAGGCCGACCAAACTCAACAGATCCATAACATTATGCTGAAAAACAGGTTTCAGTGCGGCCAGGTCGCCGCTGCGCATGGCCTCGAAATAGAGCCCCGGGATGAGCGCGCCGGGGATGTCCTCTTCACGACGGATCTGAAGCAGCCGGGTCTCCACCTCGCCCAGCGTGTAGGAACTAAAGCCCTTGCAGAGGCGCCTGATCGCATGCAGGAGATCGAGATGGGGGATGGTCATGGCGCTGTACTCGATCCTGTTCATCACGCAGCGGCTGCGGAGGAGGGGGAGATCATAACTCTTGCCGTTGTAGCTCACCATCGCCTCCATGCCGGAGAACTCGTCGAGCAGATTGGCATAGAGGGCTTTCTCCGCGTCAGGATCGATGAGAAAGTACTGTTTGACCTCCACCGCCTCTGCCGTGCAGGCGGCGATGCCGACCAGAAAGGCGTAGGTCCCGGCTCCACCGGAGAGACCGGTGGTTTCGGTGTCGATGAAGAGCAGTTTTTGGGGATGGACCACCCCCAGGGCCGGATTTTTCCCGACCAGGAGCAGTTGTCTCGGTTCAAGCCGAAGAAAATCCTCGAGCCGGTACATGGGTATCTGCCCGGCCGTGAACCGCTTGCGCCTGAGCCAGAGGGTGCCATGGGAGGTCTCTTCGCACTGCAGCCCCACCTCCTCATGACCCTGCAACGGCAGCCGTTCCTGCACCACAGACGGCGCGTCTGTCTGGCAGCGCTGCATCGCGGCGAGTTTCTCTCTGATCGACAGCATGGGCTTTTCACCGCGCAATCATGGCTTGCAGCACCTTCACTGCGTGGAGTTTGCCGGTCTCGCCGACCTCCAGGGCAGGTCCCGAGCAGGAGGGGCAGCCATTCTGACAGCCGCAGCTCTGCACCAGTTCCATGCCGGCGCGGGCCACCTCCTCGTAAATCTGGAAAAGTTTTGCACTGTGGCCGACGCCGCCGGGATAGCGCTCCCAGATGAAAATCGAGGGCTTGTGCCAGAGGGTGGCGCGCATCATGGGCAGGACCGCGATATCGCCAGGATCGCTCATAATGAAAAGCGGGGCGATATGACCGAGCACATTGGCGGCGGCCTTGAGGCCGTCACTGAACTCCTGCTGGGGGATGCCCAATTCTTCATGAATGGTCTCCGCAAAGGCATACCAGAAAGCCGCGGTGTGCATGGTCGATTCGGGCAGATTGATCTTGCCCCAGCCGATATTTTCATGGGTGCCGAATTTGATCTTTTTGTACATCGTCGCCACGCTGGTGACCGAAACCTCGCCATAGCCGGCCATCTGGCCGCCGATGGTTTTCTCCTCGATGATATCCAGCACCCGCAGATCGCTTTTTAGCTGAGCATCGGTATAATGATCGACGGCGACCTCGTGGACGTAGGCCTTGCGCCGTTCCCAGTCAAGTTTGTCGACATGGTACTGCCGGCTGCCGTGCATGTAGATAGCCTCGTCGTGAACCATGAGCGGGGCGGCGAAGAGATCGATTTCGCCGATGACCCGTTCCTGGGGGGTGGTTTTGTCGATGATGACCACATTCTCTTCCGCAGCGCTGCGCAGGCTGATCGCCTCAGCCGGGTAGACCTCGGCCATCCAGTGCCACCGTTCGGCGGCCTTGTGGACGACCCGGTTTTCGTCAAGATAGGCGAGGATCTCCTGGGTTGAATCGACGCCCTCTCCCCCATCCCAGCGGCTGCCAAAGCGTTCATCGAAGGCGAAGGGCAGCTCAAAAGCGGCGCATTTGATATGGCTGAGCAGCACGATGAGGTTGTCCGGATTGATGATGCCGGCTTCCGGGCTCTGCTCGAAAAGATATTCCGGATGCTGGATGATGAACTGGTCCAGCGGCGCGCTCGAGGCCACGAGCACGGCCATGGCCGCATCGCTGCGCCGGCCTGCGCGCCCCGCTTGCTGCCAGGCGCTGGCGATGGTGCCGGGATAGCCGGCCATGATGCAAACCTGAAGCTGGCCGATATCGATGCCGAGTTCAAGAGCATTGGTGCTCACTACGCCGAGAATTTCACCGCTGCGCAAGCCGTGTTCGATCTCGCGCCGTTCGAGGGGCAGATACCCGCCACGGTAGCCGCGGACCAGTTCCTCCGGTTTCTTGATGCGTCGCATGAACTCTTTGAGATAAGTGAGCAGGATTTCGACACGCATGCGGCTGCGGGCGAAAACGATCGTCTGCACGTCATGGCCGAGGAATTTGCCGGCGACTTTTTGCGCCTCCATGGTGCAGGAGCGGCGGATGCCCAGTTCGCGGTTTACGACCGGCGGATTGTAAAAGATGAAATGCTTGCGTCCGCGCGGCGCCCCGTTATCATCCACCAGCTGCAGCGGTTCACCGGTGAGATGGCGGGCAAATTCGGCTGGGTTGGCGATGGTGGCCGAGCAGCAGATGAACTGCGGGTGAGAGCCGTAAAAGGCGCAGACCCGCTTGAGGCGGCGCAGGACATTGGCGAAATGGCTGCCGAAGACTCCGCGGTAGTTGTGGATTTCATCAATGACGATATAACGGAGATTCTCGAAGAGCTTGACCCAAAGCGTATGATGCGGCAGAATGCCGGTGTGGAGCATGTCCGGATTGGTGACGACGATATGTCCGGAGGTGCGGATCGCCTTGCGCGCGGTCACGGGGGTGTCGCCATCAAAGGTGTAGCTGCGGATATCGAAATCGATCTCCGAGCCGAGCAGGGCAATGAGGGCGTGCAGCTCCGCCACCTGATCCTGGGAAAGGGCTTTGGTCGGAAAGAGATAGAGAGCTCGGGCTTCGCGGGTTTTGAGCACTGCATCCAGAACAGGGATGTTGTAGCAGAGGGTCTTGCCGGAAGCGGTGGGCGTTACCACCACGGTGTTGTCGCCGTTGAGAAGATGACCGATGGCCTGGGCCTGGTGGCTGTAGAGTCGGCTGATGCCGTGTTGATGCAAAGCCGAGATCAGGCGCGCATCCAGTGAGGATGGAAAGGGTTGATATCGGGCCGCCTGGGGCTCGAGCTCTTTCCAGAGCGTGACATTGCGGAGAAAATCGTCATCCCGCTTGAGCACATCTATGATCTGATCCATGTTCATAGTAGATTATCCGTCACAGTGAAAACGCGATCCCGATCGCCGCCCACACGCCTTCATACCCGTCTGGTGCTGCCCCCCTCATTTCCGCACCTGTGCATAGGCCTCGCCATAACTGCTGGCGTTTTTCTGCCAGGAAAAATTCGCCGCCGCGGCAAAACCCTGCCGGACCATCTCGTAGTAACCTTCGGGGTGTTCGGCGAAGAGCACGGCGGCTTGCCGCAAGGTGGCCTCCAGCGCGTCCACCATATCCAGGACCCACGGATTGGTCTTGCGCCATTGTACGATGGCGGCCGCCTCGGCAAAGGCGCGGATCCGGTCGATGGTATAATGATCGGACAGCTCCCTGAACAGAAAACCATTAACGCCATTTGTTATCTGATCCGCTAATCCTCCCGTATTACGGGCAATTACCACAGTTCCATTCACCATATACTCAATGGCGGCGCCAAACGGTTCATAGATGGAGGGCATGAGTCCATAGGTGCTGCCGCTTTGCAGTGCCTGATACCCTTGTTGCATACGGATTGGAAAAACAGTCACATTGCCATCGTATTTGGCGGCGACCTGATAAAAGTAGTCGAGATCGATGTTCCTGGTGGCCAGGGGTGTGAGAATGACTTTAATTTCATCGATAGAAAAACGCTCGATAGCCTGCAGAAGAAGGTCGTAACCCTTTTGGCCTGGATCGAGGCGGCCGCTCATGACCAGAATGGGGATGGTGTCGGGGAGAGCGGTGATCGAGCCCCCCTGCCAGGTGAGGCGGCCGAAGCGCTGCGGCGGGGTATACTCCGCCAGCACCTGCAGCAGTTCGGCGCGTTTGGCCTTTTTGCGAGCGGCGAACTCTTTGAGCGTATGTTTTTGCCGTTTGGGAAAGTCGGTTGAAAAGGGCAGAAAGGGGCCATTATTGATGCCGTAAACGCCGCCGCGCTGAAATATCGACTGCAGGTGCGGGGCAAAGTGGTCGGTGTGAATGGGGTCCCGGGTGAATTCATGGGCAAAATTTTCACTCACCGTGGTGATCGGGCCGTCTGCGAGCTGCAGACCGATCTGCCAGGCGGTGGCACCCCCGGAGAGCATGTGGTCGATCCGCGACTGGCGGGCAGCGCCGGCGGTCTGCTTAAGTTCATCTACGGAAAAATAGCTGTCGAAAGGATTGTGCAGGGTATGGATAACTGCGCAGGAGTGGAGCCGGTCATCAATCATCGCTTCCTTGACCGTAAGCGAGAGCAGGGCGGTCTGCCATTCCTGGGCATGAATGACGGTGCCGGCGGAGAAACCCAGAGCGGCCAGAGCGGCGGGCACGGCCTTGCAATAAAAGAGGCTGTTGGTGCGGATAGCCTGATCATTGGCGCCCATATCCTCCGGATGGTAGAGATAGGGGTCTTTGAGCGGATTGTCGGCCGTAAAAAAGCCCTCCGCCCGCAGGAAATATTCAGTTACCTCGCCGGGAGCGGGCTCATTATAGGGTACCGTGCAGGACCAGATCTCGACCTCGATCTGCCTTTGACCGAATATAACGCTGGTTTTTTTGCCGGTATTCTGCAGCGGCGCCGCCGCCATGATGCCGGGATAGAAGGGCGAAATGAGGGCGCTCTTTTTAAAGCCATTGACCTGCTGAAGCCAGGGCAGGGTGTTGACCGTGACGGCCGCAAGTCCGCCGGACCTGGCGAAGCGGTTCTCAAAGGAGGCGAAGACGATCTGTTCAAAGGCCATCCCTGTCAGCCTGCTGTGAATCCGCTCCGTCTCCTGGGCGGTGAAAAAGAGCCCCATCAGAGACCAGTCCTTGCGCCAGCTGTCAAATCGTGCCATCTCCACTTCTCCTCTGTCAGAGTGCTTTCCGTTGTTGCTCTCCAATTTAAGCATTTTTTCACAATATGCAAAAAAATTGATAGAGGGCCCATTTTTACTTAAACGGATGAATTTTACACTTTTTTTTGCTTGCAGATTGCTCCTTTAACTGCTATATTCCTGTGCTTCTAACCTGGTTCGTTGCCCATTCGCTTTTGACCATTAGATCAATTCGTTATCGGTTGCACTTTACGCATAAGGAAAATCTATTGGCCCAACTCTTCAAGCGCTGGACGAACAAGATCCCGATAGCACTCCTGCTCGGGATTATTCTGCTGGTCGCAGGCGCGATCGGCTTTATCTCTTTTTTCGGCTCGCCCCGGTATACCGATGTCGGCTACCGGCCTCAGCAGCCTCTCCCCTTCAGCCATGCGCTGCACGCCGGCGATCTCGCCATGGATTGCCGCTACTGCCACCATGCGATCGAGTCCGCTTCCCACGCCAATCTGCCATCGACGCAGACCTGCATGAACTGCCATACGCTCATTCTGCCTCAAAGCAGCCGGCTGATGCCGGTGCGTGAAAGCTGGAGTGCCCAGCGGCCCATTCCCTGGACGAACGTCCATTTGCTGCCCGACTATGCCTACTTTAACCACAGCGCCCATCTCGATGCGGGCGTGGGATGCTTCAGCTGCCATGGCAATATCGCCGGAATGGCAGTGGTGGCCCAAAGCCAACCTCTCAGCATGGGATGGTGTCTAGACTGTCATCGCCATCCGGAGCCGAACCTGCGGCCTGCGACGGAGATTACTTCCATGACCTGGCAGCCCGATGCCGGCCATACCCGTTTTGCCGCCGACCTGCGTAGCCGGAAAAACCTGAATCCGCCTCAAGACTGTTCGGGGTGTCATCGATGAAAAAGCTGGATTATACCTTGCCGGCGGATATGCCCAGCCGCCGCCGGTTTCTCTCCCTGATGAGCGCATCACTCGCCCTGGCCGGCCTTTCTTCCTGCCGGAAACCCGTCGAGAAGATCCTCCCATACGTCAAGGGTGTCGAAGAGAGCATTCCGGGCATTCCGGTGCCCTTTGCAACCACCATGCCTCTGGGGCTTGATCCGGCAGGAGTGCTGGTCTCCACCTTTGACGGCCGTCCCACCAAGATCGAGGGCCTTCCCGGCCATCCCGCCTCCCTCGGAGCCTCCGATATTTATATGCAGGCCGCCATTCTCAACCTCTATGACCAGGACCGTTCGCGCATCGTCCTGCATGAGGGGAAAAAATCCGGTTGGGATGCTTTTACAGCCGCATGGCGGGAGCAGCTGCCGCTGCTGCAGGGCCGCCAGGGTGAAGGGCTGGCTGTGCTGGCCGAATCGGCCTCATCGCCGACTTTCCGGCGGCTGCAAAAGGAGATGTTGGCGCTTTTTCCCCGCATGAAGTGGGTCAATTATGATTCAGTCAGCGATGAGACGTGCCTCTCCGCCGCCCGCATCGCCTGCGGGGTCGATGCCCGTCCCCTTGTTCTGCTCGACAAGGCGGAGGTCATCCTCGCGCTCGATGCCGATCTTCTCTACAGCGAGAGTGGTCATCTTCGTCATGCCCGTGCCTTCGCCGCCGGACGCACGCTGGCAGCTCCTGAAGCTGGCATGAACCGTCTCTATGTGGTCGAACCCGGCATGACCCTGACCGGGGGTGCAGCGGATCACCGTTTTCGGCTCGAGGCCGCGCGGATTGCGCCCTGGGCCTGGGCGCTGGCGGCGGAACTGGGCCGCCTTGGCCTGAGCGCCTTTGCAGGATTTACCTCAGCCGCTCCGCTGAGCGAAGCCGGCCAGCGCTGGGTCAAGGCGGTGGCGAAGGATCTGATGACGCATCGCGGCCGGAGCGTTCTCACGGCCGGACGGCGGCAGCCGGTCGAACTTCACCTCCTGCTTTTCGCTATTAATCTGGAACTGGGGAACGTCGGCAGCACCCTTCTCTTCGCGCCGATGGAGCACGTCCTTCCCTCCAGCGTGGCGGGATTGAAGTCGCTCACCGGCGAGATGGCAGCCGGCCGGATCAGCCATCTGGCCATGCTCGGTGGCAATCCGCTTTATACGGCTCCTGCCGACCTCGATTTCGCCGGCGCGCTCGCAAAGACCGGCTTTACGCTTCATCTCAGCGACCGGGCAGATGAAACCTCGGCGCACGTCGTCTGGCATCTGCCGGAGAGCCATTTTCTCGAGCAGTGGGGCGACGCTGCGAGCGCCGAGGGTCGGCTGAGCGCCCTCCAACCCATGATCGAGCCTCTCTTCGGCGGCCGCAGCGCTATCGAAATTACTGCTTTACTAGCCGGTGGCGAGGAGCGCAGCGGCTACGAACTGGTGCGGGAGAGCTGGCGGCGCATCCTGCCGGCGGCCGGTTTTGAGCACCATTGGCGCATGCTCCTTCATAGCGGCATTTATCCGGGATCAGCCCCGGCCCCGGTTGAACCCGATCCGGGAGCGATGATGGCGCATCTGCAGGGATTTACCCCGCTGGCAGCACCGGAAAGCGAGCTTGAAATCTGCTTTCAGACTTCGGCCGTGTACGACGGGCGCTGGGCCAACAACGCCTGGTTGCAGGAGCTGCCTGACCCGGTCACCAAGATCACCTGGGACAATCCGGCGCGGATCAGCCGT
>DAOOPF010000023.1:9999-32427 GCA_035388125.1 bacterium
ACGCTGACAGAGTACCGGCGTGATCCGTATTTCGCACGCCATGAGAGCGAAATCGCCGCCAAAAACCTCTGGAAAGAGCATGAATATGCAGCCGGATACCAATGGGGGATGGTGATTGATCTCACGGCCTGCATCGGCTGCAACGCCTGCACGATCGCCTGCCAGAGCGAGAACAATATTCCGGTAGTTGGTAAAGAGCAAGTGGCCATGGGAAGGGAGATGCACTGGATTCGCCTCGACCGTTACTTTAAGGGTGAACCGGATGATCCGGAGATGGTGCATCAGCCGGTGGCCTGCCAGCATTGCGAGAACGCCCCCTGCGAGCAGGTTTGTCCTGTTGCCGCCACCGTTCATGATCATGAGGGGCTCAATGTGATGGCTTACAACCGCTGTGTCGGAACGCGGTATTGCTCAAACAACTGTCCCTACAAGGCGCGCCGGTTCAATTTTTTCGATTACACCGGCAAGATGGATGATTTGAAAAAAATGGCGCAGAATCCGGATGTGACGGTGCGCATGCGCGGGGTGATGGAAAAATGCACCTACTGCCTGCAGCGGCTGACGCTGGCGAAGAACAAAGCCAAGCTGGAGGGGCGCACACTGGATGACGGCGAAGCAATAACCGCCTGCCAGCAGGCCTGCCCCACCGGTGCGATCACCTTTGGCAATCTGCTCGACGGTGCGAGCCGTGCAGCTGTCGCCAGGGAGTGGGCGCGCACCTATGCCCTGCTTGGTGAACTAAATGTCCGGCCGCGCACCCTGTACGCAGCCAAAATACGCAACCGGAATCCTGAATTGTCCTGGTAGGTGGTGTCTTTTTCTCATCTAAAACTGGGTTGAAGCGTGAGCTCGATTCATAATCAAGAGCAGCAGTGGATAGAGGGCCATCCCACCTTTGGCAGCCTCACCGATCAGGTGAGCGAGCTGACGGAAAAGAAAGCTTCCCGCACCTGGTATATCGCCCTGGCGGTGAGCAGCAGCCTGACCGTCGTGCTTCTGGCGCTGATCGGCTACCTGGTGACCAGGGGCATCGGAGTCTGGGGCAACAACATTCCGGTTGCCTGGGCGTGGGATATTGTCAACTTTGTCTTCTGGATCGGGATCGGCCATGCCGGCACGCTGATTTCGGCCATCCTCTTCCTGCTGCGACAGCAGTGGCGCACCTCCATCAACCGGTTCGCAGAAGCGATGACCATCTTTGCGGTGATTTGCGCACTGGTTTTTCCGAGCATCCATGTCGGCCGCATCTGGTTGATTTACTGGCTCTTTCCACTGCCCAACCAGATGGCGATGTGGCCTAACTTCCGCAGTCCGCTGCTCTGGGATGTCTTTGCGGTCAGCACCTATTTCACCGTATCGCTGCTCTTCTGGTACGTGGGACTGGTGCCGGATCTGGCCACAATGCGGGACCGGGCCAAAACGCGTTTTAAAAAGATCACGCTTGGCATCCTTTCGCTCGGCTGGCGCGGCGGCAATCGCCAGTGGCAGCATTACGAGATGGCCTACCTGCTCCTTGCCGGCCTCTCCACCCCTCTGGTGCTCTCGGTGCACAGTGTCGTCAGTACCGACTTTGCCACCAGTGTCATTCCCGGCTGGCATACCACCATCTTTCCACCCTATTTCGTCGCTGGCGCCATCTTTTCGGGATTTGCCATGGTCACCACGCTGGCAATCATCGTCCGCAAAGTATTTGCGCTGCAGAACATCATCACGGTGCGCCACCTGGAGAACATGTGCAAGATCATGCTGGTGACCGGCCTGATGGTGGGATACGCTTATGGCGTCGAATTTTTTATCGCCTGGTACAGTGGCAACATCTACGAGCGCTTCACCTTTCTCAACCGCGCATTTGGGCCTTACGCCTGGGCGTACTGGATCATGATCAGCTGCAATGTGCTGGTGCCGCAGCTCTTCTGGTTCAAAAAACTGCGCACCTCAATCCCGGTGATGTTTGTTGCCGCACTGCTGATCAACCTCGGCATGTGGTTCGAGCGCTTCGTCATCATCGTCTCCTCCCTGTCGCGTGATTTCCTGCCGGGCGCCTGGGGCTACTACAAGCCCTCCTGGGTGGATGTGGGCATTTTCGCCGGCTCGTTCGGCCTCTTTTTCACCCTCTTTCTGCTCTTCATCCGCTTTTTGCCGATCATCGCGATGTCGGAAGTGAAGGGTATTCTTCCGCAGGCCCAAGCAGGAGCGGACTCGATTCCACATCAAAACCATTCGGGGCGGAGCTGATATGGCTGTCGAAAACCGGAATGAAGGCCTGCTGGCCCGTTACGAGGGGCCGGCTGAACTGCTGGCAGCGGCACGCAAGGTGGCCGATGCCGGCTACCACAAATTCGACTGCCACTCGCCGTTTCCCATCCACGGCATGGATGAGGCAATGCGTCTGAAACGCTCTCCACTTGGCTACATGGTCGGTATCGCCGCTTTTACGGGCGCCGGGCTCGCGCTGCTGCTGCAGGGGTGGACCAGCGCCATCGACTATCCGCTGATCATTTCGGGCAAACCCTTTTTCAGTTATCAGGCCTTTATGCCGGTCACGTTCGGTCTGGCAGTTCTGCTCGGGGCTTTCACCGCTGTCTTCGGGATGCTTGCACTCAACCGGCTGCCGCAGTTCTATCATGCGGTATTTCATTCCGACCGCTTCGCCCGGGTGACCCGGGACGCTTTTTTCATCAGCATCGAAGCCAGTGATCCCCACTATGACCGGGAGAAGACGCGGACGCTGTTGTTGGCAACTGGCGCCCTCGAAGTGGAAGATCTGACCGCAGAGCCGCAATCATAGGAACAGGTTATTTTATGTTTAAAGTAAAAATTTATATGATGGTCATAGCTGCCCTGCTTCTGGCGGCTTGCCAGCGGGGACAAAATTCCAGCAAGACGCCGGTTCATCCGGTGCGGGATATGGACCATCAGCCCAAGTACAAGACCCAGTCCGCCAATCCCCTGTTCGCTGACGGCGCGGCGATGCGTATGCCGGTCAGCGGGACCGTTCCGGCCGACCGTCTGCACGAGGATTCCCTTTTTTACCGGGGTGTGGACCACTCCGGCAAGCTGGTCCGGGTTTCTCCCGTCGAAACAGACGCCGCCATGATTGCAGAGGGGCAAAGCCGTTTCCGGATCTACTGCACGCCCTGCCATGGCGGCCACGGCGAAGGTCAGGGTGCGGTTATCAAGCGGGGTTTCATCCCGCCTCCTGTTCTGTGGGAGCCCCGGCTCATAGCGGAGGCGGACGGCTACATCTTTGATGTCATCAGCCGCGGCGTACGCAATATGCCTGCGCATGCGCACCTCGTCCCGGCGGCGGACCGTTGGTCCATTGTCGCCCATGTCCGGTCGCTGCAGCAAAGCGAAATGGCCAATCAGGCCAAGCAATCAGCATCTTCCAATTGACGGGACTATGAAAGCTCGAGAATATCATCTTGCGGAAACGGTGCCACTCCAGCGCTGGATTGGCGGAATAGCCCTGGCTGCCCTCCTGCTTTGCAGCGCTGGGTTAGTCGCCGATCCTGTCCAATTCCATCACTCCTGGTTGACCGCGCTCTTTTTCGTGATCTCGATCGCGCTCGGCGCCCTCATATTCACCATGATCTTCCATCTCACCGGTGCGACCTGGAGTGTCCCGGTGCGCCGTCTGCTGGAGAATCTGGCCGCGCCCATGCCGCTGTTGTTTGTCCTTTTCCTGCCGGTACTTTTCGGTGTGCACAGCCTCTACCACTGGAGCCATGCAGAGGCAGTCGCCGGCGACCCGCTCCTGCAGCTCAAGGCGCCCTATCTCAACCACTCTTTTTTCGCCGTGCGTGCTTTCCTCTACTTCGCCGTCTGGATCTTGCTTGCGCTGCGGCTGCGCCGCCAGAGCCTGCTGCAGGATGATGGGCATGACCACACTGCCGGCATGCGTCGTACCAGTGCAGCCGGGGTGATTCTCTTCGCTCTCACTCTCACATTCGCGTCGTTCGACTGGTTCATGTCCCTCGATGCCCACTGGTACTCGACCATCTTCGGACTCTACATTTTTTCCGGCTGTGCCGTCGCCGGACTCGCGGCGGTCATTCTTCTCGCCCGTCATCTTCAGAGCCGGGGGCACCTGCGTGAGACTATCGGCATGCAGCAGTATCACGACCTCGGCAAACTGCTCTTCGCCTTCACTGTCTTTTGGGCCTACATGGCCGTCTCGCAGTACTTTTTGATCTGGTACGGCAATATTCCCGAGGAGACCATCTGGTATCATCACCGCTGGCATGGCAGCTGGAAGATCGTGAGCCTGATCCTTGTTTTTGGCCATTTTCTGATCCCGTTTATGCTTTTGCTGACCCGCTGGGCGAAGCGCAATCTTGCGGTTCTTGCCGGATTCAGTCTCTGGCTGCTCTTTATGCACTGGCTGGATCTGCAGTGGCTGGTGATGCCTTCCCTGCATAAGGAGGGTTTTACGCTCTCCTGGATGGACGGAGCGGCTCTGGTGGGCTGCGGCGGTCTCTATCTCTGGTATCTTGGCCGGCTCCTGCGTGCAAGTGCGCTGGCGCCGGTTGGAGATGCCCGGCTCGCTGAAACGATCGAAATGAACCAATAATAGGCGGCACTGTCACCGATTGCACACGACGTGGTCAAGTGGGCAAAGTGTGCTGTATTTATGTTATTTTTGAGCCTGAAAGGCAACAAAAAAGGGCTGCCAGCAGCTGTGCTGACAACCCTAACTTGTTTATAATGGTCGGGGCGGCGGGATTCGAACCTGCGACCCCTTGACCCCCAGTCAAGTGCGCTAACCGGACTGCGCTACGCCCCGATGCAAATCATCCAATATGGCGGCCAGTTCCCTCAACTCCTGGTGGATCTCATCGATCAGGTCCTGGCATTTTGCCTCATAGAGAGTGAGGCTCAGTTGTGAATCGTTGCTGCGTTTGAGGTACTGAAGTTTCTGCCGCGCACCCTCAATGGTATACTTTTCATAATAAAGAAGGCGTTTGATGACGAACAGCAATCGGATATCGTTCTTGCGGTAGGTCCGGTTGCCGGCGCGGTTTTTGGCTGGCCGCAGTTCGCGAAACTCGGTCTCCCAGTATCTTAACACATAGGGTTTGAGACCGGTGATACGACTGACCTCGGCGATGGAGTAATAGAGACGTTTGATCGTTCTCTCTTCCATCCTGGGCGTGACCTGAGGTTCAACCTGCTCTTCAGCCTGATAAAATAGGGATAATTGCTCCAATAATCAAGCACTTTTTCTTGGTTTTTTAAAACCTTGTCTGACGAGAACAGTACCATCAGAACAAACGTCAATGCCACGCTGTATCAATTTAAACAATTTTTCAGATTTTCCAAATACTTTCTTCGCAAACAGCGCCTGAAAATCATATAAATAGACACCTAATCGCTGTAAAGTCATATTGACCTCAAGTTGTTTGTGAGGTCTGCCCATGACCACTCCGGTGCGATATCCCGCCTTCCTGCAGCACGCAATGACCCGCTCATCGGTGTTGCCAAACGGGTATGAAATAGCATCGATCTCCCCTCTGATGAGTTCTTCGAGCAGTGCCTTGGATCCCGCCACCTCCTCCTCCAGCCTCTCCCCTTCCAGCCGGGTCAGATCCAGATGGCGGCAGCCGTGGGATCCGATCTCCCATCCCGCTTCATGCAGGGTGAGTATCTGATCAGCGGTCATGTGCCTGAACTGAATCCGGCCGAAATTCACATCCCAGTCGTCAAGCTTGCCGATATATCCTGCCGGCACGTAGAGGGTTGCGCGCACGCCGTTGGCGCGCAGCACCGGAAAGGCGTGCTCATAGACGGAGCCGTAGGCATCGTCGAAGGTGATGACCAGCGTCTTTTCCTGCGGACGGGAGTGTTCGAGGCCTTCCCTGAGGGGAAGAACTGAATAGCCGGCTGAGAGCAGAGCTTCAATTTGAGCGCCGAACTGGCGCGGGGTGACACGAGTGATGGCGATGTCAAACCGCGGTTCTACCATATGATAGGCGAGAATGCGCACGACGGGCTTTGCGAAGTAAGGAGGTGAGGCGGGAGCGGAGCAGTTATGATCTGTAACGGCCGATTGCCGCCCGCACAAAAAAACCGGAGGGTTTCCGCATCGGTTAAGCGGAAACCCTCCGGAGGGATGGTCAGACGACAGCCGCGGGATCAGCGGTTGTTGAAAGAACGGTTCGAATCGGGCGCATTGGCTGGGCGATCGATCAGGACCTTGTGGCTGAGGTCGATCTTGCCGTCGCCGTCGATCTTCATCACCTTGACCTGCACCTCATCGCCGACCTTGAGCACGTCTTCGACGCGCTCGATGCGGCGGTGTTCGATCTCGGAGACGTGCAGCAGGCCTTCGCGGCCGGGCAGCACCTCGACAAAAGCACCGAACTTCATGATCTTTTTGACCTTGCCGGTGTAAACCGTACCCACCTCAACTTCGGCGGTCATCGCCCTGATGATGCTGGCGGCTTTTTCGCAGGCCACCGGATCGACCGCGGCGATGGTCACCGTGCCGTCATCATTGATGTCGATGGTGGTCTCGGTGCGCTCGACGATTTCACGGATGTTTTTGCCACCCGGTCCGATGACCATGCCGATGGATTCAACCGGAATTTTGACCGTCATGATGCGCGGAGCGTAGATCGAGAGTTCGGGACGCGGCTGCTCAAGCACGGCCTGCATTTTGTCGAGGATGAAAAAGCGTCCTTCCTGGGCGCGCTGCAGAGCCTGACGCATGATATCCGTCGAAATCCCGCTGATCTTGATGTCCATTTGAAAGGCGGTAATCCCTTCCCGGGTGCCAGCGACCTTGAAATCCATATCGCCCATATGATCTTCATCGCCGAGGATATCGGTCAGAATCGCAACCTTGTCACCCTCCTTGATCAGACCCATGGCGATGCCGGCGACAGCGCTCTTGACAGGGACACCGGCATCCATACAGGCCAGTGAACCCGCACAGACAGTGGCCATCGACGAGGAGCCGTTGGACTCGAGCACATCCGAAACGATGCGGACGGTATAGGGAAAGAGCTTTTCCGTCGGCATCACCTGCTTGATGGCGCGCTCGGCGAGATTGCCATGGCCGACTTCCCTGCGGCTGACGCCGCGATTCGGCTTGACTTCGCCGGTGCAGAAACCCGGAAAGTTGTAGTGGAGCATGTAGGTCTTGCGGAACTCGCCCTCGAGTTCCTCGATACGCTGCTCGTCCACTTTGGTGCCGAGGGTGATGGAGGCCAAAGCCTGGGTCTGGCCGCGGGTGAAGAGAGCCGATCCATGCGTGCGGGGAAGCAGTCCAACCTCAATAGAGATGTCACGGATGTCAGAGAGACCACGGCCATCGAGACGGCTCTTCTCCTGCAGGACCATCTCGCGCATAAGCTCTTTTTCCAGATCGTGGAAAATCTCCTTGATCTTGCCCTCTTTTTCGGGAAAGCTCTCAGCCAGATCGGCCTTGATCTTGTCGCTCAGGGTGCCAAGGGTTTGCCTGCGACTCTCTTTTTCGGCAATGCGGAGCCCTGCAGCCAGTTCGTCCCGATAGCCCTTGACAGCCTTTTCGAGATCGGGATCTGTTCCCATTTCCGGCAGTTCCATTTTGGGCTTGCCGGCTTCAGCGACCACCTGCTTCTGCAGGGCAAGGATCTGGCGAATGGCATTATGGCCATACTCCAGGGCGGCGAGCATATCATCTTCCGAAATCTCGCGCGCTTCGCCCTCGACCATGATGATGGATTCTTCGGAGGCGGAGAGAACCAGGTCGATATCGCTCTGATCCTGCTGCTCGAAAGTGGGGTTGGCGATGAAGCGGCCATCCACCCGGCCGACGCGGACACCCGCGATCGGGGTTGAGAACGGGATGTTGGAGACGCCCAGGGCCACAGAAGCGGCGGTGATACCGAGGACGTCGGCATCGTTGACCTTGTCCGCCGAAAGCACCCAGACATACATCTGCACCTCATTGCGGAAGCTCTTGTCGAAAAGCGGGCGAATGCTGCGGTCGATCAGACGGGCGCTGAGGACCTCTCCGTCGGTCGGTTTGCCTTCGCGCTTGAAAAAGCCGCCCGGAATTTTTCCGGCGGCGTAGGCTTTTTCGCGGTAGTCGACGGTGAGCGGGAAAAAATCGCGCTCTTCGGAAGCCTTGGAATCGGCCACAACCGCGGCCAGCACGACGGTGTCGCCGAGCTGGATCCAGCAGGCGCCGTTGGCCTGTTTGGCCAGCTTGCCGGTCTCCATAATCAGCTGCTGTCCTTCGAATTCTGCTTGTTTACGGGTAATCATTGATCCTCCAAAACGACCAGGTCTCTACCTGAAATTAATACGCGAGAACAATGTTTTTGGCAGGCCCGGGGGCTGCGCAAATTCATGTGGGCGTGGTGTCAACCTGAATCAGTATGTGTGAAAAACGAGGCCTAAAGCCCCACCTCAGCGCAGCCGATTCATTGCTCGCGGCCCTTAGCCGCGTGGAACAAACCGGCTGCGTCTGTTTTGTAACGCTATTCCGGGGATGCGACCGGATCGGCCGGGCTCGATTCCAGCAAATCGGTCGATCGCAAATTGAGTTTATCAAAAAGATCGTTCCTGATCATAAAGACCGTACGGCCGCCGCCGGTCATGGCATAAAGTGTAGCAGTGTCCTGGCGCCTGCCGACCAGAAACTCGGCAACGGCACCCTCCTCTTCGATGAGCCTGCAGCGGAGCTGCGGCTGGTCGAGACCAAAAGGACGTAAAGAAGCGGGCTCATCAGCGGCGAAGGCCTCTGCGGCAGCGCTGGCGAGGTCGCTTAAAAGACCGGTCATTTTCCAGCTGCGGACCGCTCCTATTACAGGCTGGTGCATGCGCCAGTTGCCGGCGGTGTCTTTCCGGCAGATGTAGGTGGTGTCACCGGCGGTCAGTTCCATGGCGTTGACGGCCGCACTGTTAAAGCGGAGCATGGTCTTGTCGCGCAGTTCGTCCAGTCCGATCTGAAGCCTGTTGACGAAGGCAGAGTCGACGGCCAAAAGAGGCGGCTGAACGTTATTGCGGGCAAAGTAGCTGCCCTCCTTGAAGGAGCCGATCGACAGCGTCAGGAGTCCATTTGAGGCCGGTGAGCCGACCCTGACTTCGAGGGCGGGTCGTTTCAGACCATAGGATTCGAGATCACGGGGATCTTCCTCGACAAAACGCGCGGCTTTCTGGTACTGGAGAGCATTGAGCAACTCGGTGACCTTGCGGCTGTCGGCCCGGCATTCCCGGGGAGAGAGCAGCTGCCAGACTTCCCCCTCCCTGCTGAGAGTAAACAAACCTTGCGCGTTTTTAATTTCCAGGCGATCGGTCAGGCTCTGCTCGAAGACGAGGAGATTCTTGTCGCGCAGATCAAAGAGGGTCTTGTTGATATTGCTCCACAGGCTGATCGTCGTCAGAAATACCTCGGGGCTGCCTGCTTTACGGGCATAGACAAACGAACCGATCTGACTGTCATCTCCAATGAAAAGGGTATCATTCCCCCCTGCGCGGTTAAGGATGAGGGTGGCGCGAGGCGGCAGCAACCCGAAAGAGGGGTACTCACCGGCCTCGGTGGAGACGATACGCTCTTTTTTTGCCCAACTGAACAGTGAGGCGATGGCATCGAGGCTGGTTTTGTCACCGCCGGTTTGCACCGGTGCCAGCAGCTTCCATCCGTCACCGTCGCGTTCAGCCTGGATACCGGCGGGCAGCAGACTGATTCCGAGCACCTGGTCTCCGGAATAGGAGAGTATTTTAGCGCTCTCCTTGCCGTGCTCTTCCCTGCTCTGGTCCTGCTTGTCCAGATAAACAACGCCGAGGATGCCCAGAACGAGGACAAGCGCAAGCATAAGCGTTGTTCTGAATCTCATTGCCAAAAGCTCCTGTTATAAAATCGGCCTCTCCACACGGGGGAGGCCGTCCGGTTTATGTCGATCATCTGCGCTTGCGGTAGACGGCGATGCCGGCTAGAAAAATGGCCAACGGCAGAATGATGACGCCGAGATAAAGCAGCGCCCTCGACTGGGTCTGGGTGATGGCGATACGACGGTCTTCCGGACTGCGGGCGCGCACGGAGATCAGATCCTCTTCTTCAGCGAGCCAGCTGACACCGTTCTGAAACAGATTGCCGTTTCCCTGGGTGTTGAAATGGGAATTGCCGGCGAAATCGGAATCACCGAATACCAGCAGACGCGTCTTGCCTGTCTTTTCCCCGGCTGCCGCAGAGGTTTGGGCCACTTCTGCGCTGGCGAAAAGGGTGACCGGACCAGGCAGGTCCTTGCCTTCATCGAAGGTGATTTGTTCGACACCGTTGATGGGGCTGGTTTCCGCCCAGCTGCGCGCGCTGCTTTTTCCGATCTCCTTGAACTCTAGTCCGGATGGGGAATTCTCCGCCCGGCTGACGGAGCGCGCCTCCGGGAAAAAGGTCATCAGATTGAAATCACGGGTGATGGTGTGTTCTTCGTACTGCGAAACGATTGGCATGGTCGGACCGGTTCCGAAAAGCTGACCGAATCCCGACGCATCAACCACGATGTCCCTGCCGATCCTGAAACCCCACTCGCCGAGGAGTTCCGTCCATGAGTCGTGGGAAGCGGGATCGAGCAGAACCATCAATTTGCCGCCCTTTTCAAGATACTCCCCGATGAGGGCCTTTTCATTGGCGAAAAGGCCGGTGCGCGGTCCGACCACGGCGAGCAGACTGCAATCAGCGGGAATGGCGCTCTCACGGGCCAGGACGATGCTGGCGATCTCGTAATTCTCATCGATCAAAGCCTTCCGGGCCATCGACAAGCCGTCCGGAGCCTCGCTGTCAGGATTTTTTTCCCCGTGGCCGCTGCTGAAGTAGAGCTTTTTCCGGCCTTCCCGGGTGACCTTGATTATGGCATTGGTGAGCAGCTGCTCTTCACTTTTTTCGATCCGTTCTTCCTTGCCGTCAGCCTCGATGACCAGGGTGCCATAAGACTTGATCTGGTACTTGCTGGCCTGACCGGGCTTTTTATCCGGATCACTGAATTCGAAGTGCAGACGATCCGAATAATTGGCATATTCGGTTAAAAGTTCGCGTGTGAAGGTCTCATCGCCCGATTTGAAAAAACCGATGATTGTGACATCCTTGTCGAGATTTTTCAGCACATTACGGGTCTGCTCCGCAAGACTGAACTGCCGGGCGGCGGTGGTATCGAACCGCCACGAAAAGCGCGCTGCAAAGATATTGACCACGACCAGGATGCCGAGCAGGATCAGGATCATGAGCAGCGCATTGCTGCCAAATTTGGCTGAACGGCTGGTGAGGCCCTCTTTGAGCTCCCTGAACTGCAGGGCGATCGACACGATGAGCAGAAGAGCACCAAGGAGAAGGGGAAGATAAACTGTCCTGGCCATGACAGTCGTGAGTGAGTAGATGATCAAGCCGGCGATGATCAGAACCAGACCCACCCAGCCGCAGAGTTTAGCGCTTATTTTCATTATCGGCCCCTCCATTTTGCAGATTCAATGGAGATGTAGGAGAGGAAGAGTCCCATGAAGGTAAAGCTGAGGTAGAAAACGATGTGCCGGGTATCAAAGACTCCCTTGGCAAAGTCGTCAAAATGTTCGATCAGCGAAAAATTGCCAAGGATTTTGCCCACAGCAGGACTGGCCATGCCCGAGATCCAGCCTATCGCCCAGAAGACCAGGATGAACGCGATCGTGCTGACTGCGGCGATGATCTGGTTATCCGTCAGGGTGGAAAAAAACAGGCCAAAGGAGATGTAGCAGAGTCCAAGCAGAAAGAGGCCGAGGTATCCGGTGAGAATCTGGCCGACCTCGGGCTTGCCGAGGAAAAAGAGAACAGCCATATAGAGCCCGGTCAGGAGCAGCATCAGCAGATAGAGACCAGCCGCGGCGCTGAATTTTCCGAGGATAGACTGGGTATTGGTCACCGGCGAGGTGAGCAAGAGCTCGATCGTCCCGCTTTTCTTTTCGTCGGCAAAGAGGCGCATGGTGATGAGCGGCAGGAAGAAGAGAGCAAAAAGGCTCATGTTATGCAGGAGCGGGCGGATGGCCATCATATTGATATTAAGATTGGGTACGGCCATGCGGTAATAACGCGCCTGCATGTCGGCCTGCATGCACATCTGCACAAAATTGGTCACCAGCAGGTAGTAAAAGATGCCGGAAATCAGGAGGAATAGCCCCATCACCACATAGGCGATCGGCGAACTGAAATAGGATTTCCACTCCCGGGTCAGGATGGCGAGGTAATTTTTCATTGGCCGCCTCCTTCCTCTTCCCGGGTAGTCACGCGCATAAAGACGTCTTCAAGACTGAGACCTTCCGGCCGCAGCTCATAGAGATCCCAGCCCTTCTCCACGACTATGCGGGCGATGGCTGGATTGATGCTGCCTTCGGCGTCGCCTTCGATGTGAAAATGATGGGTGTCATCGGCGGATGAAGTCTCCAGGCGTCTGACCTGCCGCACACCTTTGACGGTTTCGAGCAGTGTCTGGAGCCCCTCTGCCGGGCCGCCGGCCACGAGGGTAAACCGCTGGGATCCGGCCAGTTTGTGCGTGAGATTTTCCGGGGTATCTTCGGCGACGACTCTGCCCCGGTCGATGATGACCACGCGCTGGCAGGTCATGCTCACCTCAGGCAAAATGTGCGTGCTGAGGATGACGGTGTGGCTGCCGGCGAGGTTCCTGATCAGCTCGCGCACTTCGATGATCTGTTTGGGATCAAGCCCGACGGTGGGTTCGTCGAGGATAAGGACATCGGGATTGTGGACTAGCGCTTGGGCGAGGCCGACGCGTTGTTTGAATCCTTTTGAGAGCTGTTTGATGACCCGGCTGCTGACAGCGCTGATGCCGGTCTTATCCATCGTCTCTGCAATAGCGTGTTTGCGGCTGCGCGGATCGACCCCTTTTATTCGCGCGACGAAATCAAGATAGTCTAAAACACGCATCTCAGCGTAAAGTGGCGGATTCTCCGGCAGATAGCCGATTCGCTTGCGAACCTGCATTGAGTCTCGATGGACATCAAAACCGGCCACTGAGGCAGTGCCTGAAGTGGCCGGCAGGTAGGTAGTCAGAATACGCATGGTCGTGGTCTTGCCGGCGGCATTGGGGCCGAGAAATCCGAGGATTTCGCCCTTCTCGACCTGAAACGAGACTTTATCTACCGCCATGACGCGACCAAAGTAGCGTGTTACTTGTTTCACTTCAATCATTGTTGGGAGCCTCCTTTCTTTTTGGCCGATTGCGCGCCGCGCAAGTGAGTAACCAGTCGCACCCGCAAGAAAAAGGAGTCCGCTTTCCTACCGGCGGATGCCGAGTTCCTGAATCAGTGAGCGATAGAGGGAGATATCGTTGGCTTTGAGATAATCGAGCAAACGACGGCGGCGTCCGACCATTTTGAGCAAACCACGGCGGGAGTGAAAATCCTTGGGATTGACGTGGAAGTGCTTGGTCAGCTGGTTGATTCGCTCAGTGAGCATGGCAATCTGGGCCTCGGTGCTGCCCGTGTTGTCGGCCCGCTTGCCGTACTTTTCGACGAGTTGCAGTTTAGTCTCTTTGGTCAAAGGCATGAACAACCTCCGGTTAATAACTTTAATGGCTGGCTAAGAGTTCAACAGATTTGTTAATGTCCTGTTTGATTTGATCGACCAGGGCTTGGGTCGAGTCAAATCGTGCATCTTCACGTATATAAGCGATAAAATCGATCTTGACTTCCTGCCCGTAGAGCTGGCCGTTAAAATCGATAATGTAGGTTTCGATCACCCGTTCGTCGGCGGCGAAAGTTGGCTTGAGGCCGACATAGGTAGCGGCGTCGTAGCTTCTGCCGTCCAGATGGCACCGGGAGGCGTAGATGCCTGACCGGGGCACCAGTTTATGCGGCGAATAGGGGCGCAGGTTGATGGTCGGAAAGCCCAGACCAGTTCCTCTGCCCTCGCCATGAACGACCAGACCGTTGATGCTGTAGGGGCGGCCCAGCATGGCAGAGGCCTTTTCCATCTGGCCCTTTTGGAGCTGGTGGCGAATCCTGGTGCTTGAGATGACCTCATCGTCCACCCGATAGGGAGGCAGCGAAGCAACTTCAAAGCCGTGTTCGGCGCCCATACGTTGCAAAAGATCGAGATTGCCGCTGCGCGCTTTGCCAAAGGCGTGGTCATGGCCGATGATGATCTCCCTCATTCTAAGCCGCTCGAGCAGGATCTCGGTGACGAAACGTTCAGGCTCCAGTCCGGCAAAGATGTGCGAAAAGTTGGCCACCACCAGCCGGTCGAGGCCGAGCTGATTGAGGATCTCGATTTTTTCCTCAATAGTCGTCAGCACTTCATGAGGTGGACGCGAGGGGTTATTCAGCACGAGCTGGGGATGCGGCTCAAAGGTGACCATGGTCGCCTTCGAATGCAGCTTGTGGGCGCGCTTTTTCACCTCATCAAGGATCGTTTGATGGCCAAGGTGCACACCATCGAAAGTGCCCAATGAAACCACGCTGGTGGTTGAGGGAGGAAGTGTATTGACGTTCCAGATAATCTGCATAAAAACAATTATTCCAGCGATTTCGTTTTGAGCATCTGCGCGAGCGCGGTCACTTCCATTGCTTCCTGAAGAGTATATGAGCCGATCCGGGTGCGGGTGAGGTGGGAGAGAAAACCCACTGTACCCAACGCATGCGCCAAATCCCGCGCCAGAGCGCGTACATAGGTCCCTTTTGAACAGACCACAGTAAAATCGAGTCCACGGGCTGTCACCCGGGAGATCGTGAAATTGAAAACAGTGACCCGGCGGGCTTCCGGGTTCGTCTGCTGACCGCTCCTGGCGAGCTTGTAGGAACGCTGACCGCCGACATGAAGAGCCGAAAATATAGGCGGCACCTGTTCGATTTCGCCGACGAACCTGCCGGCAATTTGCATCACCTCGGCTTCATCGCGGGGGCGCCACTCTTTCCTGGCGCAGATCGCACCGCTGATGTCGAGAGTATCGGTTTCGATACCAAGGCGGAGGCGTGCCCGATACTCCTTTTCAGAGTTGACGAGTCCTGCGATGGTGCGGGTTTCCCTTCCGGTACAGACCAGCAGCACCCCGTCGGCGAAAGGATCGAGTGTGCCTGCATGGCCGGCTTTGCCTCCGCGGAGATGCTTTTTAACCAGCCGTACGACATCAAAAGAGGACCAGCCGACGGGCTTGCGCAGGTTGAGAACGAGATCCGGGCATACTGGCTCCCGGGCAGAACCTCCTGATTCAGGGGCGGCTATGATTTTTCCTCCCGGTGAATCTTCTCGATCACTTCCTGGATATGGGCCGCATAGGCGGCGGAATCATCGTACGCAAAATCAATTTCCGGCACATAGCGCAGCCCGAGCCGGTGTCCCATCTCTCCGCGCACCGGGCCGGTCAGCTGCGCCAGTCTCTTCGCCGTCGCATCGATACGTTCCTGTTCTCCGAGCACGCTGTAGAAAATGCGCGCGTGGCGCAGATCATCGGAGACCTTGACGCGGGTGATGGTGATAAAACCCAGATCGGCATTTTTCAATTCAAAGAGCAGGTAATTGCTCACCTCTTCCTGCAAAAGGGCGGCCACCCGGTCGGCGCGTTTGTATTTATTCATTTCCTACACAATCTCCAACTGCTGCCCGATGATCTCCACC
This sequence comes from bacterium, assembly GCA_035388125.1. Taxonomy (GTDB): domain Bacteria; phylum Zhuqueibacterota; class Zhuqueibacteria; order Residuimicrobiales; family Residuimicrobiaceae; genus JAKPUX01. The sequence goes on from DAOOPF010000023.1 coordinate 25,586, forward strand.
TCATCTTCGGTTTCGATCAGCCGGGTGATCTCCGACATGACCTGGTCGATAAATTTTCGTTCATTGGCGACCAGAGCGATCCCCAGCGTAGTCCGCTGCCATTTCTCGTTCTCATCCACCTCAGCCACGGAGACATTGAATTTGTTATGAATTCTGGTCTTGAGGCTTTTCAGCAGAAACCTTTTACCTTTGAGCGAGCCGCTTTCCGGGATAAAAAGCTCGACCTGCAATAGTCCGACCAGCATTCGTTGCCCCCCCTATTCCAGTGTGCGCTTGGTTTCGACCATCCGATAGGCCTCGATGATATCACTCACCTTGATGTCATCATAATTAGCCAGGGCCAGACCGCATTCAAAGCCGGTCGCCACTTCGCGCACGTCGTCCTTGAAACGCTTGAGGGAAGAGAGCTGACCGTCGTGGATAAGGCGGTCATCGCGATAGACCTTGACCCGGTCGCTGCGACTGATCTTGCCAGAAGAGACGTAGCAGCCGGCGATATTGCCGACCTTGGGCACCTTGAAGACCTGGCGGATCTCGACCGTTGCCGTCAGCTCTTCGCTGATGGTCGGAGCGAGGAAACCTTCCAGAGCGGACTTGATGTCGTTGACGATGTCATAGATGACCTCGTAAAGGCGGATATCGATATCCTCCTTAGCGGCCATTTCGCGCGCCTTGGTGGTCGGCCGGACATTGAAGCCGATGATAATAGCGTTCGAGGCCGAAGCGAGCAGGACATCCGATTCGGAGATGGCGCCGACGCCCTTGTGAATGATCTCGACGGCCACTTCATCGGTGCCGAGATTAATAAGGGTGTCGGTGATTGCTTCGATCGAGCCGTCGACGTCGGCTTTGAGGACCACAAAGAGCTGGCGGATCTGGCCTTTCTGGATCTGGCGTGATATTTCATCCAGGGTGCGTGCGTGGCTGCGCCACCGTTCATGTTCGCGCTGAAGCTGCTGCCGCTTCTGACTGATCTCCCGGGTATCGCGCTCGGAGCTGAGCACGATGATCGAATCGCCGGCCTGGGGCATACCGGCGAAGCCGAGCACTGCCACGGGCATGGAGGGGCCGGCCTGCTTGACCTTGCGGCCGTGGTCGTCGAACATCGAGCGCACCTTGCCGCTGTAGGAACCGGCGATGAAAGGATCACCGACCTTGAGGGTTCCGGACTGAACGAGCACAGTGGCGACGACACCTTTACCGCGGTCGAGTTCCGATTCAATGACCACACCGCGGGCCAGCCGGTCGGGATTGGCTTTGAGATCGAGCACTTCGGCTTCCAGCAGCACATTATCGAGGAGAAGCTCCACATTCTGCCCGGTTTTGGCCGAAATTTCGACGCACTGGTTCTTGCCGCCCCACTGTTCGACCAGCACATCATGCTTTGAGAGCTGCATGCGGATGGTGTCCGGATTGGCGCCGGGCTTGTCGATTTTATTGATCGCGACCACGATGGGGACGTTGGCAGCCTTGGCGTGGCTGATCGCCTCTATCGTCTGCGGCATGACATTATCATCGGCCGCGACGACCAGGATGACGATATCGGTGGCCTGGGCGCCGCGGGCGCGCATGGCGGTGAAGGCTTCGTGGCCCGGGGTGTCGAGAAAGGTGATGGGCTTGCCATCATCGGTTCTGACCTCATAGGCGCCGATGTGCTGGGTGATCCCGCCGGCTTCGCCGGCGATGATATTGCTCTTGCGGATATAGTCGAGCAGCGAGGTCTTGCCGTGGTCGACGTGGCCCATGATCGTGACGACCGGCGGCCGCCGCGTCAGTTTAGCCTCGTCTTCCGACTCTTCCCGCTCCATCTTTTCGAGCAGATCCTCGCCGAATTCGGCAAGAGGCGCCACCTCATAGCCGTACTCACCGGCCAGAAGCGTGATCGTATCCATATCGAGGCGCTGGTTAATTGAGACCATTATGCCGAGTTCCATGCATTTTCTGATGATCTCGGAAGCTTCCGCCTCCATCAGTTTGGCGAGTTCGGAGACCGACATGAACTCACTGACCTTGATGATCGGGCTCTCGTCGACCTCGATCTCTTCATCGGTCTGGGTGCGGCGTTTCTTCTTTTTACCCTTGCCCGGTTCTTCCATGGCCGCCATGGTCTGGCGGATGGTCTCCTGAATCTCGGCCTCGTTGAAAGTGACTTTTTTCTTCTTCTTCGGACGCTTGCGCTTGTGATCAGCTTCGACCGCCGGCACAGCAGCCGGTGCGGGCGTTTCCGCCCCCTTCTTCTTGCGCTTGCGCTTGCGTTTTTTCTTATGGCGTCCCTCTTCGGCCTCCATCTCTTCGAGGCGAGCGACCGGGACCATCTCCTTGCCGGCAGGGGTCTCCTTGGCCGGCCGCGCAGGGGCTTTTGGCGCCTCTTCGGCAGGGCGTTCCTTTTCGCGCGGACGGCGCGTGGTCTCTTCGGGCGGGATCTCGATGACAACCAGTTTCTTGCGGGTTTTAGCCTTGGCCGCCTCGGCCGTGGTCCCGGCAGCAGCTGCTGCCGCTTCTTCGCCTTTGGGCGCAGGCTTGGCAGCGGCGCTGGCGGCCAGCTCGGCCTTTTTCGCCTCTTCGGCCGCCCGCTGCAGCTTGGCGGCGGCGGCTTCGACCGCGCTGGCTTCGCGCTGTTTGCGAAGCTCGGGCATCTCCTTGGCCATCTCCTGGGCGACAGCAAGGCGGCGCTCGAGATTTTTCTGCGCCTCGACCTTTTTGGCCTCCTCCTGCGCCTTCTTCTCACGCAATCTGCGCCGGAATTCATATTCTTCATCGACTTGCGCAGTTTTTTCGCCAAATTTGTCCACGACCAGCGCATAGGCTTCATCCGAGACCAGACTCATCTGGTTGCGGACGTCGTGGCCGAGCTTGGTGAGAAAGGCAACAAGAGCTTCATTAGAGATATTGAACTCTCGTGCTACTTGAAATACCCGCATTTTCACAGACAAATTAACACTCCTCAGTTCTGCATATCGATCACCCTGCCGAAACATTCGCTTGACAGCACATTCCTATTCGGTTTCGGCCTCCAATGCATCAATGATTTTTTCCGCAGTCTTGACGCCCACGCCTGGCAGCTGGGTGAGGATATCAACGCCGGCGTTGAGGACGTCACGAACTGTGCCATAACCACCGGCCAGGAGGATAGCTTTCTGTTTGTCGGAGATGCTCGTGACATCATTGATGGAACGATCAAGGTCGCGCTGCTCTTCCATGAGCAGGCGAAAGTCCTCCTGGCGCATGGTCTGGATATCGTAGCCGGTGAGACGGGAGGCAAGGCGGCGGTTGACACCTCCTTTGCCGATCGCCAGGGAAATCTGTTCGTCATCGAGGACTGCGCTGACCTTTTTTTCCTCTTCATCGATGATGATGCGCAAGGGTTTGGCGGGGCTCAGGGCGCGGGTAATAAAGATCTCGGGCTCGCTGCTCCAGTTGATGATGTCGATCTTTTCATTGTTGAGTTCCTTGACGATCGACTGGATGCGCATGCCTTTCATGCCGACACAGGCGCCGACGGCGTCGATGCGTTTGTCGTGCGAATAGACGGCGATCTTGGTGCGCTCGCCGGCCTCGCGGGCGATGCCGCGGACTTCGATGATGCCTTCATCGATCTCGGGGACCTCATTTTCAAAGAGTCGGGTGATGAACATGTCATCGGAACGGCTGACGACGATTTCCGGACCGCGATTGCTCTTGCGCACCTCCTTGATAACAGCGCGGAGGCTGCCGCCGCGATGGTGGCGTTCGTCCTTGATCTGTTCGTTCTTGGGCAGGACCACCTCGGTGCGATTGTCGACGATCATAAAAATTTCATCGCGGTTGACCTGGCGGATCTCGCCGATAATGATCTCTCCCACCCGGTTCTTGTACTCCTCGTAGACGAGTTCCTTCTCGATCTCCTTGATGCGCTGATTGAGGTTCTGTTTGGCGGAGATGATCAGCCGGCGGCCGAAGGTTGAGGGATCGATGATCTCGAGATATTCATCGCCGACCTCCATATCGGGGGCGCTTTTCTGGGCCTCCTCAAGGGCGATTTCGCTGACATCGTCGAGCACCTCCTCGACCACATTCTTGCTCTGGTAGATTTCGATCTCCCCTTTTTCCATGTTGACAAAGATGGAGTAGATGCCGTTTGCGCCGTATTTCTTTTTCAGCAGTCCGAGGAAAATTTCCTGCAGGATCCGGGAGAGCACCTCCTTGTCAATGTTTTTCTCTTTGACAAGCAGGGAGAAGGCTTCGACAATCTCATTTTTCATGGCTGTTTTCCAATTGAGATCACTTGAATGCGATGATAATTTTGGCCAAAATGACCTCCCTCAGCGGGATGGTCAGGAGTTCCGTTTCAGTCTGCAGCTGCAAGAATCCGTCCGCCGCAGCGATGATTTGCCCGCTGGCGCGGCGTTCCTGTTCGCCGTCGCGAAAGGTCAGGTTGAGCTTGCGTCCACAGTGGCGCTGAAAATCCTTTTCCGTGGTGAGCGGCCGGTCGGTTCCGGGAGAAGAGAGTTCGAGCGCATAGGCGCCGTCGAACAAGTTGGTCTGGTCCAGGCAGGCGGAAACCGCGCGGCTGGCGCTGACGCATCGCGCCAGGGAGATCCCGCCCATCTCGTCGGCAAAGACGCGAACGATGGTGCTGCCCTTGCGGCCCTGGATCTCGAGGTCGACGAGGTCGATGCCCATCCCGGCGAGAACCGGCTCGATAAGAGATTTTAAATCATCAACTTGTGGCATTTTACCAACCCGTTTACAACAAAAAAGTGGGCCAGAAAGGGCCCACTTCAGAGCGATAATATATAAAAAATTAATATACTATGCAAGAAAATTCGCAAAATCAGCCGCCGATGAGTCCGAGAAACATCACGGCATCATCCTTTTCAGCAGCCTTGGGGTGCTCTTCGATGATGCGGTTGAAGGCTTTTCTGGCCTTTTCCTTCTGGCCGGCCTCCTGGAAACAACGTCCTGCATTGAGCAGCATGGCCGGGTCGAGCACGGACGAGTACGAGTCGACCGCTTTCAGATAGGCTTCGGCGGCCTCAGTGTGCTTCTTTTCGGTTTCGAGACAGGAAGCAACTCCAGCCTGGGCGGCCGCCAGAAAGTACTCATCGCCGCTGAAGGAGGAGATGAACTTTTTATAGCTGCTTTTGGCATTGGCGTACTCTTTGGTCTGAAAGAAAGCCTGGGCCAGATGAAGGCGGGCGATCTTGCCGCTGGTGGTTCTGCCATAGTTATCCACGATGCCACTGAGCTGGCTGATGGCGTTCTGGTAATCCTGCGCCTCCAGTGTGCGGGTGGCCCTGGCCAGATCGACGCTGGCGCTCTTCTCGGCCTGGGTCTGGGCATAAAGATAGTAGGTGAAACCGGCGATGGCCAGGACGACAGCTGCGGCCGCGATCATGAGGGTCTTGCCGTGCTTGTCCAGCCACTCCTGGGCCTTGAAATAAAAGGTGACCAGCGAGTCTTCCTTGAGCTGCTTCTTGGTGATTTTTTTTCTCGGTTTTAACATTATCAGTCCGATTAAAATGGTCAGGGAGGTGTACTGTGGATTAAATCCTGATAATATAAGGAGGAATTTGCGCAAAAGCAACAGAAAAGCAAACAAACGGGGGGTTTTACGCCTGCGGCCTAATCCGGCCGCGCCTCGCGGGCCGAAACGGTGATGATTTCGTAGATGTGGGCGGCGAGAGCCGATATGAAGATCATCACCAGCAGGAGAACAAAGATCTCACCCCCCCTGGACTTGAGCAGACCGAAAGCGCGGCCGAACTTGATAAAAATCGGCATGGCCAGTGCGCTGATGATAAGTGCGCAAAGGATGCTCATCCACAGCTTGCGGAAATTTTCGCGTCCGCCGGCAAAGTAGGCGATAATCACGATCATACAGGCCAGGGCGAATGCGACGATCGAGACCGTGGGGTGAATTTCAAACCAGACCAGCAGTTCGCTGCTGCGATCGCTGGTCACGATGGCTGTTTTAGGATCGGGAATAGGCATAGTAGCCCTGGGTTTGAATTTTCGCACCAAACGGACACGGCCGTCGCGGCCGTTAACTATCTAATTTTGCAAAATAATGGTGAAATAGCAAGCTATTTTTCCATGCCGGACGGCCGGGCAGGGGTCTCTTCCTGCTGCCTTCTCTACCGCTCGTCAGGGAGATTGTTGCCGTAAAAAGCGGCATTTACATAATTCCACTGGTTTCACTGTTGTTTTATTTTATCTTTCTAATTAAAATAATATGATATAAATAAAACGGCGTAAGCGAATGTCCTGCGAGCAGCGTGCCAATCGCCAATACCGTGTGGAAAACTATCGCGCGGACGCCCTTGTGAGTAATCCATGTCGACGGTTTGCCACTGCATGAACGCTTGTTAAATTCTGTTCGTTTCACTTGAAATTGTTCTTTTTTTATTCTATTTTATTCCGGTTCCACAGGCTGCTGCGTGAGTTTTGCCCTAATCAACCTGCTTCAATTCACTGACCGACGGAGACTATTTCAGTGAAAAAGACCCTCTTCTCCTGGACACTGCTGCTCCTCGCAGGACTCTTTTTCATGCACTGCGCCGAAAAGAGTCCCCAATCCCCGGCCAAGTTCAATCTGAGCCAGGCGAATGGATGCGTCTCCTGCCACACCGATGCCAATCTTCTCAAATCGCTCGCTACCCCCCTCCCTCATGTCACTGAAACGGGTGAAGGCTGAGGCGGCTCTGTGTCTCAGGTTGAGGCATGGCAGATGGTCAATGTTCGTCCCTCTTTTCTTGATTCCAAACACGGCAAAATCGGCTGTACCGGTTGCCACGGCGGCGACGCGACTGCCTCCGAGATGGAAAAGGCCCACACGGCCATGGTTGCCGCCCCCAGCGATG
>DAOOPF010000024.1:0-31373 GCA_035388125.1 bacterium
CGTACGTACGGTGGTGTGAGAGGCGTCAGGGGTAACCCTGACGCCTACTCGATGCAGTGGATCAATAACCGAGTACGCTGCCGGCGCCGCCGAATTTTTCCAGCTTGATGTCGCTCAGGCTCGGCGATTTCACATTGATGCGGAAATAGACCCGCTTGCCGCTGCCGGAGGGCACCCAGTCGACCGATGCTTCCCAGCAGTGGAGGTCGCGGTGGATGGTGCAGCGATGATAGGAGATGCTTCCTTTCTCGAGATCGACATGCGCGCTGTAGCCAAGCCGCCATTTGCTGGTAATGCTCAGCTCTGCGCCGGAGATGTCGAGATAATAGCGCCGGTTCGGTCTCTCCGGATTAGTCTGGTCGAAGAAAAAATTAAAGGTCGTATTGAGCCGCCAGGGGATGCTCTGCTGGCTGAAGGCGCGATCGTCCTGGAAGCGGCGGCCGCGGCGCAGCATATTCTCCTCCTCGACGGTCAAATCATCCGTCCACTGCAGGCTGTCTGCGCCGGCAGCGCTCGAGTCCGCGCGGCTCGCTGTCTTTTGTTTTTTCTCGCCCTTGCCTTCGAACCGCAGCGAGAAATTGAGATTGAAGGTGGTCATGCGCAGGAAATCACCCTTTTTCCATCCCTCCCCCTCGAAGAGATAGCGATTCACACGGGTGGATCTGCTCTTGTCCCAGGCATAGAAAGAGTGGCCTGTGCTGGCGCTGAGGCTGAAATTCCGTGCAGGGTTGGCCTGCCAGGAGGTGCGCAGGTCGGAGAGACGGTACTGTTCGGCCTTGAAATTGTAACTGGTGCTGAAATCCATATTGAAGAGATCGACCTTTTTAACTTTCTCGCCGCTGCCCCGCTTCATCTGAAAAAGGTTGCGTACGCTCACGCTCACCATCTGGCTGCCACCGCTGCCGGTGGTCCCCCCGAAGCGATCTTTTTTAATCGTTCTGCCGGAGGTGTCCTGCAGATAGGTATAATAACCCCACCCTTTGGCGGAAAAGTCGGGGCGATAGCTGAAGGAGAGGGAGGGGGTGACCACATGGCGGATCGCCTGAATGTCGCCGATGCCCGGTGCGATCACGCCATAGATTTTTGTATTGGCCGATGCGCTGTAGCTGAAGGTGTGACGCGCCGCCAGCCGGTTCTCCTCTTTATCGTCGATCTCTCCGGTCGCTGGATCGAGAGCGTAGAGGTGAACCCGGTCGTAGAGGTCCTGATCGATGCTGAGGGACTGGTTGATGGCGAGGAAGCCGAAATATTTATTCGGGCTGCTCAGGGAGAGATCGAGCGAGTTGGCCAGCGACCGGTCGGTGTCGACCATTCTGGTTGTGTCCCCGCCCGCCAAGGAAAGAGACTCGCGCCTGGCGTTGAGGAAATTGGAGCCGTAGGAGAGATAGAGGTTGTGATACCATCGGGCTGTTCTGCGGCTGCCGGCGCCCGATCTTTTGCCGGGCTTGAAGAGCTGGGTCTGGCTTTTGCGCAGGGAGATCTGCGGCAGGGTGGTCTGGGTGACGTCATCCTGCAGGTCATGGACCTGGGAAAAGTTGGCGCTGAGGCTGATTTTTTGTTCCGGCCAGTATTTGCTCCAGGTGGCGTTGGAGCGCAGTTCCCGGGTCAGACGGGTGTAGAGGCTGGTGCTGAGGTCTTTATAATAACTGTTGTCGCTGATGAAATAGCCGCTGGCACTGAAGCGGGAGGTTGGGCTGAACTCCTGGCTGTGCCGGATGGTGAGGTCCCAGCGCCGGTCGGTGTAGCCGGAGGAGAAGTTTTTGCGGGTGAATGAGCCCTCGATACTGCCATTGAGCATATAACGGACGGCGTAGTTGGTGCCCAGTTCCATCAGCCAGCCCGATTTTTCGAAATAGTCGACGGTGGCGCGGGTGTCGAAATAATCATTGGGCGCCCAGTAGTAGCCGAGGCCGCGGAGGTGGCGGCCTTCCTGAAGGCTTTCGCCATAGCGCGGGATGATGATGCCGGAGTGGCGGCCGGTGCGGGTCTGGAAGAAAGCGAAGGGCAGGGCAGCGACCGGGATGTGGCCGAGATAGAGGACGATCGGTTTGGCGATGACGCGGTCATTGACGATCATCTTGAGGCGGCGCGCCTTGAAGTGGAAGTGAGGGTTGCTGTCCAGATCGCAGGTGGTATAGATCGAGTTGGAGACATTGAAGGTCTTGTCACCGACCAGCTTGATCTGCTCCCCGACATAGCGGCCGTCCTCGAAGCTGGTGCGGCCGCGGACGACGCGGCCCCGTTCGGTCTTGTAGTTATAGATCATCTGGTCGCCGGTCATCTCGGAGCCGCTCTGCACCAGGACGGGGCGCTCCTTGATGATCAGCTGCCGTGAGGAGTCGGTGCCGGAGGAATTGACCACCCAGGCGCTGTCCGGCACGCCTTCGGCGGTCAGGGTCTCCGCGTCCCAGTCCACGGTAATCTTGCCGGCCTTGAGGGTCATATCCTTGTAACGGACCTGGGCGTCGCCGACGAAATAGCTTTTGCGCGCGGCGACATCGTTATCGATCAGGCGGGCCTGATAGATGACGGTGGTGTCGACGCCGGAGCCTTGGGCCGGGCTGGTTTTGGCGGCTGCACTGAGGGAGTCGGGCGCCGCGGTGAGGGAGTCATGCGCTGCCATGCGGGCATCAGGCCATGCGGTGAGGGTGTCCGCGCGTGCGGCTGCATTGGTGTCGGCAGCGGCCGCCGGACTGACGCTGCCGCCCGCCCCGGCAGGGAGGGCGGTCATCAGTGTCACGAAGAGGATGAGCAGGCCCGCTCCCTGCACAAGGCCGCCATGATGGAAGGAGCGTTTCATCGTTTACGTCCCGGCCAGAGCTGCAGAAGACGCTCCCTGATTTTCTTTTCGATCCCGTTCTCCGTGGGATGGTAAAAGACCGTTGTTTTGAGCTCTTCGGGCAGATAGAGCTGGTCAGCGAAACCGCCAAAGTCATGTGGATATTTATAGCCGCTGGCGTAGCCGAAATCCTTCATCATTTTGGTCGGGGCGTTGCGCAGATGGAGAGGCACATCGACCGGATCACCTGTGCGGACCCGTTCGCTGGCGGCTTCGAGGGCCAGATAGGAGGCATTGCTCTTGGGGGCGCAGGCGAGATAGGTTGTAGTCTGGGCCAGCGGGATGCGGCCTTCGGGCATGCCGATGGCGTGGACGGCCTGAAAGGCGGCGGAGGCGACCATAAGGCCGTGGGGGTCGGCGTTGCCGATGTCTTCGGAAGCGAGGATGATCAGCCGGCGGGCGATGAAGAGGGGATCTTCGCCGGCATCGAGCATGCGCGCCAGCCAGTAGAGGGCGGCGTCGGGATCGGAGCCGCGGACGCTCTTGATGAAGGCGGAGATGATGTCATAGTGGTATTCGCCCTGTTTGTCATAGAGCAGGGTGCGGCGCTGCATCGCCTCCTGGACCAGTTCGCGGTCGATGGCGCGGGCGCCGGCGGCATCGGGGTGCGCGAGACGGCCGGCCAGTTCAAGGGCGGTCAGGACGTTGCGGGCATCGCCCCCGGCCAGCGTGATGAGGAGCTGGCGCGCATCCGGCTCGAGCTGCAGATTCTGCGCTTTCAGGCCGTTTTCAGCCGCCAGGGCGCGATCGATGATCGTGCCGAGCTCTGTGGGCGAAAGGGATTCGAGCTTGTATACCCGGCAGCGCGAGAGCAGGGCGGGGATGACTTCAAAGCCGGGGTTTTCGGTGGTGGCGCCGATCAGCAGCAGGGTTCCCTCCTCGACGCTGTGGAGGAGGGCATCCTGCTGGCCCTTGTTGAAGCGGTGGATCTCGTCGATGAAAAGAAGAGTGCCGCGGCCGTCAATCTTGCGCTGCTGTTTGGCCTGGGTGATGATCTTGCGGACATCGGCCACGCCGGCGGTGACGGCGCTGATGGCGCTGAAATGGGCGTCGCACTCGCGGGCGATGATGCGGGCGAGGGTTGTTTTGCCGGTGCCGGGCGGACCCCAGAGGATCATCGATACCAGCTGGCGGCTCTCGATGGCGCGGCGGATAATCTTGCCCGGACCGAGAAGATGGGTTTGGCCGACGAATTCGGCCAAAGTCGCAGGGCGCAGACGGTCGGCCAGAGGGGCGTCCCCGCCCGGGGTGTTTTGCGCAGAAGCCGGTTCTTCGAAGAGGTCCATGGGTCAGCCTTAAATGGTTGCTTTGCCTTAAATGTAGTTAAAATGGGAGGGAATTGCAAGCTGCAAAAAAAGCGGCCCTTCTTGCCGCGGTTGGCCGGACGCCCCGGATAGACGTTTTTTTTGTAACAAATTATGTCGAAAATCAGTATATTAAGGTTTATATAATATGCGAACCTCAAAAAGGTTAATACGTTATATCTAGGATAGCATCGCCGGCCGCCGACCAGGTCAAAAACCAGGGGCGAGCCCGCCGGCGGGCGATTTTATGGAGGTATCGATGCGCTTCAGGATAACACAATGGATCAGCATAATTCTACTGGTCGTGGTCGCGATGCTCCGCGCCCAGGAGCAGCTCATTCTCACCATTGATGAGAGCGTCGACCTGGCCCTGGAGAAGAATCCGGAGATCAGGATGGCGGAAAAAGAGGTGGCCAAGGCCCGAGCGGGTATTTGGGAGGCCGCTTCGAATATCATGCCGCAGGTCAATGGCTATGCCAACCTGCAGCACGCCTGGGATATCCAGGAACAGACCATTCCCAACTTTTTAAAACCCATGCTGGGCCCGTTAGTGGACATGATCCCTGAATTGTCGGGGATGCCCGATTATGTCAAATTATCTTTCGGGCTGGAAAATTCGCTTGTGTATGGCGCCAGCCTCACCCAGCCGCTTTTTCTCGGCGGCGCCGGGGTGACCGGCATTCAGATGGCGGCAGCGGGCAGGCGCGCGGCGGAGCAGAATCTCGCGGCCAAACGTCAGGGGCTGATCTATCAGACCGCCAGCTCTTTTTATGCGTGTCTGCTGGCGCAGGAGCTGTCGGCGGTTCAGGAGGAGGCTCTCGCCCAGGCCCAGGCCAACCTTGATGTGGTGGCCAAGAAGCATGCCGTCGGCTCGGCATCGGGTTTTGACAAAATGCGCGCGGAGGTGGAGGTCGCCAACCTCAAGCCTGAGGTGATCTCGGCCAGAAACAATCTGCAGTTGGCGGTCACCGGGCTCCGGACCGTCCTGGGTGTGCCGCGCACGACCATGATCAAGGTTGAGGGGTCGCTGGCCTTCGTCGAGGACGATTTCAGCAACATGACTCTGGCGGAGTTTCAGGATCGCGCCCTGGCCGCACGGCCGGAGATTCTCGTCATGAAGGAGCAGAAAGCGATCAGCGGCAAGGGGGTAATCATAGCGGCGAGCAGCTTTATGCCCAAGCTGGTTTTTCAAACCGACTATTCCTACATGGCGATGAAGAACGATCTCAGGTTTGTCCAGGGCGATTTCAGCAAGGGGTTCACCTCCGCGCTCAGTCTGCAGCTGCCCCTTTTCACCGGTTTTAAAAACAGCAAGCAGTACCAGAAGGCGCGGCTGGATCACAAGATCATGGTCGATGCTGAAAAGCAGGTATTTGACGGTATCGCCGCTGATGCCGAGATGAGCTATAACAAGTTCCAGGAAGCGCGCCAGAAATACCAGGCTGCCAAAGAGTCCTCTGTTCTGGCCCAGGAGGCGCTGCGCCTGGCCAATCTGATGTACGAGGAGGGGGCCAACACGCAGCTGGATGTGCTTAATTCCCAGCTGGCGGTCAATCGCGCCCGATTGAATTATGTCAGTTCGCTTTATGAATATCAGATGGCCCGGTACCAGCTGCGCAAGGCCGTGGGCCAACTTAATTCTGTGCTTTAGCAGATCGCGAAAAGGAGAGAATCCATGCAACGAAAGATGGTATATGGACTGATCATTCTGGGCATCTCTTTCATGGGGGCCGGATGCGGCAGCAAGGAGACAAAAAGCGAGGAGACCGCCCGTGTACCTGTGGAGGTGACCGTGGTGCAGACCGGTCGCGTACTTCAGTCTTTGTCCTTCAATGGAGATGTCGAGGCTGAGCTTGAGGTCAAGGTTTTTTCCAAGATCCCGGACCGGATCGAAAAATATTACGTCGATGAAGGCAGTTATGTCCAGAGAGGGGCTCCCATCGCCCGCATCTTCGCCACCACGATTCAGCAGGGCGTACGCCAGGCTGAGGCCGGCCTGAGCGCAGCCAAGGCCCAGGAGTCCAATGTCGCCGTCGAATACGAGCGCGCCCAGCGTCTCTTCAAAGAGAACGCGATGAGCAAACAGCAGTATGATATCGTGATGACGCAGTACGAGGCGGCCAAGGCGGGTCTTGAGCAGGCCCAGGCGGGATTGGCCTCGGCCAGGAGCACTCTTTCCGACGCCACCATCTCAGCCCCGATCGCCGGCATAATCGGCAAGCGCTATTACGAGGCCGGGGACATGGCCAATCCGGCCATGCCGGTGGCTACGGTGGTGCAGATGGATCGGGTCAAGGTCACCTTCGACGCGACCGAGAACGACATCGGCAAGCTCAGGGTTGGGCAGGAGGCCGAGGTCCAGGTGCGCAGTTTTGAAGGTGAAACTTTTCCCGGCAAGGTGAGCAAGATCAGCCCGGTGCTTGATCCGCTGACGCGCATGGCGGAGGTCGAGGTGCTGGTGAACAATCCGGAGAAGCGGCTGAAACCGGGCATGTTTGCGCGGGTGAAGGTGATCACGGGCGCGGTCGAGAACGCCATCGCCGTTCCGCGTCACGCCACGATTGAAAAAAATACCATTGATGCGGTCGCCGGCGAAGAGCGCATCGTTACCAACTATTTCGCTTTCATCGTCGAGGGCGAGAAAGCGGTCCAGCGCAACCTGGAGGTCTCCTACGCCGACCACCTTCAGCTTGCGGTCACCGGCGGCCTCAAAATCGGTGAGATGCTGGTCATCGCCGGGCAGGCGACACTGCGCGACGGTTCACCGGTGCGGGTCATCACCAAGGCGGAGGCGAGCCAATGAAGATAACCCAGCTCTCCATCAAGAAGGGTGTGACGACGGCGATGATCTATCTGATCGCCGCGGGCTTTGGCCTCTTCTCCCTGGCCCGGCTCAACGTCGATCTCTACCCCAAGCTTGAATTTCCGATCATGGCGGTGATCACCCAGTATACCGGCGTCGGTCCGTACGATCTGGAGACGGTGGTCAGCCGGCCGATCGAAGAGGCCACCGCCTCGGTGGAAAACATCAAGACGGTCCGTTCCACTTCGCAACAGGGCCTCTCCCTGGTTATGCTTGAATTCAACTGGGGAACCGACATGAACCAGGCGGAGATCGATGTCCGCAACAGCCTGGAGTTCATCCGTGATTATATGCCGGAGGACGCCAGCGATCCGATGGTTTTTGCCTTTGATGTCTCGGCCCAACCGGTCCTTTATCTGACCCTCTCATCGCCTGATCTCAGTCAGGCGGAGCTGCGCGATATCGGCGAGCATGATCTTGAGCCGCGGCTGGAGCGCATTCCCGGAGTGGCATCGGTCTCCACCATGGGCGGCCGCAAGCGGGAGATCAAGATCTACGCCGATCCGATGCGCATGCGCGCCCACAACATCGCGCTGCAGCAGATCACTGGAGCCCTGCAGGCGGCCAATCTCCAGATTCCCTCCGGCATGGTTGAAAATGAAAACCTCGAGTTCTCGGTCAATACAGTGGGGCAATTCGCCAGCGTGGACCAGATTGGCAACACCAGTGTGGCCACCTACAACGGCTCGGTCATCCGCGTTCGCGATGTGGCGCGCGTCGAGGACGGGTTCAGCGAGCAGCGCCAGCGGGTGTGGAACAACGGTGAGTCTTCGGTGATGGTGATCATCCAGCGCCAGTCGGATGCGAATACGGTCACGGTCTGCCGTGAAATCGAAAAACGCATGCCCCAGATCAAGGCCGAGCTGCCGCAGGGGGTCCGTCTGGATACCATGATGGACCTGTCTGAGTTCATCACCCGCTCGATGTCCAATCTGACCAACACCGCCTGGCAGGCGATATTGATGACTTTTCTGGTACTGCTCTTCTTCCTGCGCAACATCCGCAGCGCCATTATTGTGGCGGTGTCGATTCCGGTCTCCATGGTCGCCACTTTTGCCGTCATGGACCAGGCAGGGTTGACGCTCAACGTCATTTCCATGGCAGGTCTGGCGCTGGCTATCGGCATGCTGGTTGACAACTCGATCGTCGTTCTGGAGAGCATCTTCCGGCGCCATGATGAAAAGAAGGACAAGCTGGTGGATGCCGCCAACAACGGGACCCAGGAGGTGGCCATGGCCGTCACCGCCTCGACCCTGACCACGGTGGTCGTCTTCCTGCCCGTGCTCTTTGTGCCGGGGATGGCGGGCATGCTCTTCCGCGACATGGCCATCACCATCTGCTTCTCCCTGACCATTTCGCTGATCGTGGCGCTCACCCTGATCCCGCTGCTCTCTTCGCGCTGGCTGCGTCTGAAGAAGAATCTCAATCCCAACGGCCTGCTCATGCGCATGCAGAACAGGATCACAGGATGGCTCGATGATCTGCACGACTTTTACGATCGCATGCTGTCCAGGGCCCTGGCGCATAAATTTCCGGTTCTGGCGGTTGTGTTGTTCCTTTTTGTCGTCTCCGTCGCCTGGCTTTTCATGATGGGCGGCGACTTTCTTCCCAAAACCGACGATGGTTTTGTGAGCATCACGGTGGAGCGTTCCCCGGGCACCAGCCTGGAGGCGATGGAAAAGAGTATGCGCGATCTGACCCAGCTCATGGCGGAAAAGGTGCCTGAAAGCGAAAACATCTATGCCAATTTCGGCCAGGGTGAGGGGATGATGGCGCTTTTCAGCTCACAGAACTCCGCGGAGGGCGAGATCAATCTGCGGCTCAAGGAACGCAAGGATCGCAGCCGCACCAAGTTCGAGATTCAGGATGACGTGCGCGAGGCGATGACCTCGCTGCCGGACGTGGACGCCAAATTCGTGGAAGGCGGCGGTATGGGGTTCAGCAGCGCGGATATCACCGTCAAGATATTCGGCCACGATCTGGTCGAGTCGGAGGCGATCAGCAATGAACTGGAGCCCAAGCTCAAGGCGGTGGAGGGTATTGTCTCCGTCACCTCCAGTCTGCGCAAGCAGACCCCGGAACTGCGCGTCAATCTCGACCGCCAGCGCATCGCCGATCTCGGCCTGAGCACCGCCCAGATCGGGCAGGTGGTCAGCACCAGCATCCTCGGATCGACCGTCACCCAGTTCCGTGACGGCGGCGATGAGTACGATATCAGGCTGCAGCTGGACAAAAAGTCCCGCACCAGCAAGGAGGATCTGGAGAATATCCTCATCATGGCCCCGACCGGGGCGCAGGTTCCTTTGCGGGCGCTCGCGACTATCGACTACACCAGGGCTCCGCGCGAGATTCTGCGTGAAGACCAGGAGCGCATCGTCACCCTGGATCTCGATGTCGCCAACCGCGATTTACGCAGCGTCACCACCGACGTCAAAGAGGTGGTCAAATCTGTCGCCATGCCGCAGGATTTTCGTACGGAGATCGGCGGTGCGGCGGAGGATCTGCAAGAGTCCTTCATGTACCTGGGCCTCGCCCTGATGGTGGCCATCCTTCTGACTTACATGGTGATGGCTTCTCAGTTCGAGTCTCTGGTCGATCCGTTCACCATTCTTTTCACCATTCCGCTCGCCATGATCGGCGTTGCCCTGGGTCTGATTCTTACCGGGACCAAGCTCTCGGTGATGGCCCTGGTCGGTGTGGTGATGCTGGTCGGCATCGTGGTCAACAACGGCATCGTGCTGGTCGACAAGATCAACCAGCTTCGCCATGAGGGCATGGAGCTGGAGCCGGCGATCAAGGAGGCGGGACGCGTGCGACTGCGCCCGGTGCTGATGACCGCCATGACCACCATCCTCGGCATGTTCCCGCTCGCGCTTGGCCTCGGCGAGAGCGGCGAAATCTGGGCGCCGATGGGGCGTTCGGTCATGGGGGGCATGATCGTCTCTACGGTTTTGACCCTGATCATCGTGCCGATCATCTATTACTACATGGAGGGGATCGGCTCGCGGGCCAACCGCTTCCGCAAGGCGCGTGAACAGCGGCGCCTCGAGAAGGGGATCGTCCACGCCGAAGACTAGAAATCGGCGCCAAATTAAAGGGCTGTATCGCAAGATGCGGCCCTTTTTCTTTCTTGTTTGCGAACGGGAATAAGCGCCGAAGCGGCGCTTGTTAACCTATTAGAGAGCATTACGACTTCTTCGCCAACTATTCTCCAGTCACCGCGTTTTCCGCCCATTTCCGCGACTCCGCTGCGATCCATTTCCACGCGTTCAAAGAAGACAGGCAGGTTTAGTTTCAGGCTGTTACAGGCCTGGGGAGGTTCTTATGCATCCTTTGCCATGCCGACGGGTACTCTATCCTTATGAAACCCGCGTCCTTTTTTTACTGGTGGGGGACGACCAGATTGATAAGGCGCGCGAAATCGGCCGTTTGCTCAAGGAGAGCGACGTAGCCATCGACCGGATTTATACCACACCGGAGACCCACCACCTCGGCAGCGCTTTCTGGCGAGCTCTCCGGCCGGATGGACGGGATGAGGAGGAGAGGATAGCTGAGGTCGCCGTGGGGGATGAAGAGAGTGAAGACTTGCTCGAGGAGGATGCGTGCCGCCAGGGGTGTGGCCATTGCGGGGAGCTGCTGCGGCTCCTCCCCACCGAGATCCGTCTTGGCACCGGCAGTCATACCTACGCGGTGGCGCCAAAGCGCCATCCGAATATCCGGGACGAAGAGCATCAAAAGCCGCATGTTGCCGAGTATATCATTGATCAAAGGAGCGGCCAGACCCAGCTGCACTGGCTGATGTGATGATATGCAAGACGACTCGATCGACATGAAAGCGTTTTGGGACCGGGAAGGCGACGGTGCCCTGGTCTATCGCGCCACGGCGTTTTCCGAAAGTCTGGGCCGGGAGCCTCTCTTTGAGATGACCATCACTTTCTCCTCCTCCGCCCGCCACCATTTGAGCGATGCGGTCTGCCGTTCCATTGCCCGCAAGGTCAACTGTGAGGAGATGCGTCAGGCGCTCGAACAGGTCGAGAACCTGACGGATCTTCAGCGCGGGTGAAGAAGCTCTGTTTTCCCAAGGTCCGAGCCCGGCCGCCCGCCCGGGTGCCTCGCCGCATTCAGCTGCTGCGGCAGCGCCATGGTGTGGAATAGCCGCTCCTCCGCCGCTGTTGGTAATTGTACTGAACCAGGCATACCAACCCACAGCAGGAGGAATATATGGCAGATTTGCACATTGGCGACACCGCTCCTCTTTTCAGCCTGCCGGCGAGCACTGGCAAGACCATCTCTTTGAGCGATTACGCAGGCAAAAAACGCGTGGTGCTCTATTTTTATCCCAAGGATGACACCTCCGGCTGCACCAAGGAGGCCTGCTCTTTCCGGGATACCCTCCCCCGCATCGACGTCAAGGATACCGTGGTGCTCGGGGTCAGCCCGGATGATCTCAAATCCCACCAGAAATTCATCGACAAATACGGTCTCAATTTTCCTCTTCTCTCCGACAGCGATCACAAGGTGGCCGAAGCTTATGGCGCCTGGGGTGAAAAGTCAATGTATGGAAAAAAGTACTTTGGAATCATCCGGAAAACCTTTATAATTGGCAAAGACGGCAAACTCGAGCACGTGTTCCACAAGGTCTCTCCGGAGGGACACAGCGAGGAGATACTGAAACTCATCTGAACTCGTCTCTAAAGGGCGTATATGGAGCTCTCCTACGGAACCACCACCCTTTCTTTTCAGCCTGATCCCGGCGTAGCCTGGCGCACACTTCCGGAGGAGGAGTTGGGCGCAGCGGCGGCTGCCGGTCCAGAGATCCTCCGGAACGCCATCGCCATGCTGTTAGGGCAGATGGAGGAGGGAGGCGCCGCTGCCGGGGAGAGCCTGCTGCTGGTTGTGCCCGACCATACCCGGCGCTGCCGCCTTGATGAGGTATTGGGCCTGCTGCTGCCCGGGCTGGAAACCCGCCTTTCCCTGCGGGTGCGCATTCTTGTTGCCAATGGCAGCCATGTGCTGCAGCCAGAGCCGCTGGTGCGCGAGCTGATCGGAGCGGAGATCTACGACCGTTATCCGGTCAACCAGCACGACTGCCGGGAGGGAAAACAGCTCGCCCAGATCGGGACGACCACGGCCGGCACCCCGGTCATCGTAAATCGCACAGCGCTGGAAGTGGACTGGATCGTCACCGTCGGCGGCATTCTCTTTCACTATTTCGCCGGATTCGGGGGTGGGCCGAAGATGCTGCTGCCCGGCATCGCCGGCGAGGAGACGATCCGCATCAACCATCGCCGGACGCTCGATCCTGTCACCGGGCAGTTTCACCCCGATTGCCGGGAGGGCAACATCGAGACCAATCCGGTCTATCTCGATCTGGCCGAGATTGTCCGCCTTTTTCCGGCCGCCCTCTCCCTGCAGCTCGTACTCTCCCCGCAAGGGGAGATCGCTGCTGCCGCCGCCGGCCCCATCCTGCCGGTGCAAAGGGAGCTTTTGCCCCTGGTGCGCCGGTTTTACACTCTGCCGATCGGAGAGCGGGCGGATGTCGTCATCGCCAGCGCCGGGGGCCATCCCGCCGATGTCAACCTCATCCAGTCTCACAAATCGATTCATCACGCTTATCAGGCCGTTAAAAGCGGTGGCACAGTAATTGTGCTGGCCGAATGCAGCGAAGGAGTCGGTTCCGCCGCCTTTATGGATTATTTCACCGGCGCAAGCGCAGCGGAGATGGGCCGGGAGCTGCTGGCCAACTATCTCATCAACGGCCATACCGCTCTGACCCTGAAGAGCAAGTGTGAGGGGGCGCGGATCATCCTGGTCTCTGCCCTGCCGCCGGAGCTGGTCCGGCGCACCGGCATGGTTCCGGCCACATCGCTGGCGGAGGCCTGGCAGCTGGCCCGCCCGGAGCTGCCGGCGGGCGCGACCGGCCTCATCCTGCCCGGGGCCGCCAGGTATCTGCCGATCTCCCAATCCTGAAAGGACATTATGAGCGACAATCACCGCTCCCCGGTATTGGCCTCTTTTCCGCGCGTTTTCTGGGTGGCCAATATGATGGAGCTTTTTGAACGTGCCGCCTACTACGGCATGAATTCAGTCCTGGCCGTCTATCTCACCAACAGCGCCGCGCAGGGGGGGCTGGGTTTTTCCGAGCAGTCGGTGGGTTTTTTGCAGAGCCTGGTCTATGCCATGACCTATGTGGTGCCCATTCTCGGTGGAGCCCTTGCGGACCGCTACGGCTACCGGCGCATGCTCATGGTCGCCTTTGCCCTGCTCACCGCCGGCTACTACATCACCGGTCATGTCTCGACCTATGGGGTCATCTTCACCAGCCTGCTGCTGCTGGCGACCGGCGCCGGACTGTTCAAGCCGATCATTTCGGGCACCCTGGCGCGCAGCACCACTGCGGAGAACAGCGGTTTCGGATTCGGCATCTATTACTGGATGATCAATCTCGGCGCCTTTCTCGCTCCGCTGCTGGTCAGCTATCTCAAGGGCTTCTCCTGGTCGCTGATTTTTACGGTCTCGGCCCTCTACTGCGCTCTGATGCTGCTGCCCACCCTCTTTCTTTTTCGCGATCCCCCCAAGCCCGAAAACAACAAGAGTCTGCGCGAGGTGCTGGGTGGCGCGGCCATGGTACTGGGCGATGCCCGTTTCATGTTGATGATTCTGGTCTATTCCTGCTTCTGGATCCTTTACTTTCAGAATTTCGGCTCGGTGCTCTGGTATCTTCGCGATTTCGTCGACAAGGCCCCGGTTGACGCCCTCTTCGCCGGCTTCGGAATCCCTTTCTCCTTTGACGCGGAGCATGTCACGGTGATCAATGCCGGGACCATCATCCTCCTGCAGGTGGTGGTCAGCCGTATCTTTAAAAAAACGGGCGCTCTTTCGACCATGGTGATTGGGCTCTTCTTCGGCGCCATGGGGTTCCTCTGCCTCGCCTTTGCCGCCACGCCCTGGATCTTTATTCTCGGTCTGGTGATTTTTTCCATCGGCGAGATGACCGCGCATCCCCGCTACTATTCCTACGTTGGGACGATCGCTCCGGCCGACAAGACGGCGATCTACATGGGGTATGCTTTTCTCTACGGGGTGATCGGTTCGCTGGTGGGGTCCAACCTCGGCGGTCTGCTCTATACACGCATGCTCAAGCCGCACATCGGCCTGGCCAGTGCAGGGGCGATGAGCCGCAAGTTCTGGCTCCTCTTTGCCCTTCTCGGGCTGGTCAGCATGGCCGGGCTGGCCCTTTATAACCGTTTCTTCGGACGGGATACGGAGACGGCGCGCCGGCGGGCGCACGCGATCATGATCGGAATTTACAGCCTGCTGCTGGCTGGAGGAGCGGTTTTTGGCTGGTCGGCTCTGGGCAGAGAAAGTGTGGATTACAAGACCCTGGTGCAGTCGGTTATACTGGTTGCGATGGGGGGAGGAGGACTGTCGGTGAGCCTGCGCCGCAAGCCGAAGCAGGCTCGCTGATCATTTGTCGGCGATGATGGGGGAGGTCCGAGCGGCGGCGGTCAGCTCGTCACGCAGAGAGAGCGCCCATTGTTCGATGAGGCTCCAGTCGCGGGTATCGACGCTGCCGTCTACGGGCAGGCCGGATTTCTCGAGGACATGGCGCATCAGTTTGCGCATGACCGGATTGAGCTTGTCAAAATCGATCTTGCCGCCGAATGCCTCCACGGCGAAAGGATGGATGGTCGGAAAATGGCGCAGGAGCTGTGGAAGCTGATCTTCCACGGCCTTGCAGCGCCCTTCCTCGGAATTTGCGCAGAGGCAGACGAGAAAAATGGCCACCCGTTTGGTTTCAAGGTGACGGCGGTGGTGGGCGATAAAATCGACCATATTGGCCAGGGGATGACCGGCGCGGACCGAACTGCCGAGGATGACGGTGTCGTAGGGTACGACCGAGGAGACCTCATCGATCGGGAGCAGATCCACACTGAGAAGGTCCGCCTGTTTGAGAATTTGTCCGATTTTTTCGGCGACTTCCCGCGTGGTCCCGAATCCGCTGCTGTAGGTGATGAGGATCTTCATAAGAACCTGACTGGTTGGCAATGAATGCCCCTGATTTGTGGGGCAGTGTGAATAGTTAATCCTTGTTCATTTACTTTATAAACAAACAACAGCGAAGAAATAATTCCGTTAGTTTAAGCTTATGCGCATTTTATTGCTGCAACCTGCAATCGAGGACTTTTACACCACACCGATCCGCTTCTACCCGCTCGGACTGCTCTACACAGCAGCAGCCCTGCGGGAGGCGGGCCATGATGTTCATCTGATCGATGCGCTCTCTCCGCTGCGGAGACGCACCCTGGCTCTGCCACGCGCTTTCGCCCACCTGCGTCCGTTCCTCGGCCACACCCCGCATTTTTTCAACCACTATTACCGCTTCGGCCGGGAGGACGATGCCCTGCTCACGGAGATCGGGGCGTGGCAGCCCGAAGCGGTGGGGATCTCCAGCCAGTTCACCGCCTACTACAAGAACGTCCACGAGATCGCCCAACGCATCAAGGCGGAGATGAATCCACTTCTCTTCATCGGCGGGCACCACGCCACCGTCTTTGGCTCTGACTGCCGCCGGCGTACCCCGGTCATCGATGCGGTCTGCTCCGGGCCCGCTGAAACCGGACTGCAGGAGATCATCGGCCGGGATGGCGCTCCTCTTATCCGGAGCATAATCGACTGGCGCGATCTGATGCCGGCCCACGATCTGCTCGCTCCCGATCTCTACTGCATCGGCCGCAGCCGCTACGCCTCGCTGCTTTGCAGCCGGGGCTGTCCGAATGGCTGCGATTTTTGCAGTGTTGAGCGGATGTTCGGGCGCACCCTCTCCTATCGCCCGGTGGAGGCTGTACTGGCCGAGATGCGGCTTCTGTATGAACAACGCGGAGTGCGCATTTTCAATTTTGAGGATGATAATCTGACCGGCCGGAGGGAGTGGTTCCAGGACTTTTTACGGGGCGTGATTGCGGAGCCGCGCTTCGCCGGCATCGAACTGACTGCCATGAACGGCATCTGTTATCCGGGACTGGATGCAGAGACCCTGGAATTGATGCGCCGCGCCGGCTTTAAAAGGCTCAATCTCTCCCTGGTCACCCGGGATCCCGGCCTTCGCCATAGTTACCACCGGCCGCAGAAGGACGGTGAGCTCGAAGCGGTCATCGCCCGGGCGCAGCGGCTCGGCCTCTTCGTCACGGTCTATCTCATTATCGGGCTGCCGGGACAAAGCTTCACCGAGGTCCGCAGCAGCATTGATCATCTGCTCGACCTTGGTGTTCTGGTCGGTCCCTCCGTTTTTTATATCCCTCCCGCCTCCCCGCTTTACGCGAGACTCGAGCTGCCGGCGGAGCTGCTGGCTGAATGGGAGCTTTACCGCTCCTCCGCCTTTGCGGTGGAGAGCCCGGAGCTGCCGCGCTCGGCGCTGGTGGAGCTTTTTTCCTATGTCCGCGCCGAGAACCTGAGGCGGCGGCCGCCGGAAGGCTGAAAAATCCGCTTGCGTCTGACGGCCTTTAACTGTAAATTGCCTCCGCTTGCCGGAGAAGTAGAGCCGGCTGAATGGCTTTGGACCCATCCTGGAGGCGGAAGTGAAAGAACGCTATGCCCTGGAAAATCCGATTTCGGTGCTTTTGGACAAACCGCGTGAAGAGTTCACCCGGCGCGATCTCCTGCGCGTCATTGAAGAAAAACAGATCGAACGTATCACCCTGCACTATACCGGCCTCGACGGCAAACTCAAGGAGCTCAAGATCCCCCTGGCCAATCGTGATCAGGCCGATCATATTCTGGCTGACGGCGAGCGGGCGGATGGGTCCTCTCTTTTCAAGGGGATGGTCGACGCCTCGGTCTCAGATCTTTATGTCGTCCCCCTTTACAAAACCGCCTTTTTAAATCCTTTCGACGCCAACAGCCTCGATTTTATTTGCCGCTATATCGACAGCAGCGGCAGCTATGCCTCCTTTGCGCCGGATAATATTCTGCTCAATGCCCATGCCTTTTTCCAGAAGAGTACGGGATTCACACTCAATGCCCTTGGCGAGCTGGAGTTTTATCTGCTGGCGGAACCGGAGAGTCACATCTTTCTGGCCGGCAAGCAGCGCGGCTATCACGCCTCCGCCCCCTTTATCAAGACCGGGAAGGTGCTGGATGAGATGGTTCGCTACATCACCCAGATCACGGGTGCGGTGAAATATGCCCACAGTGAGGTCGGCTATCTCGAGAATGTGCACAGCGATCTGGCAGAGATCAACGGCAAGCGGGCCGAGCAGCTGGAGATCGAACTGCTGCCCACACCCATTGATGAAGCGGGCGACATTCTGGTGCTGGCGAAGTGGCTCATCCGCAATGTCGCCTACAAGCACAACTGCGTCGCCACTTTCACACCCAAGCTCGAGGAGGGCGTCGCCGGAAACGGCATGCATGTCCATGTTGAATTGTGCAAGGAGGAGAAGAATGTGATGATGGGGGCCGACGGCCGTCTCACCCCGGAGGCGCGCCGGCTAATCGGTGGTTTTTGCACCTACGCCGATTCGCTGACTGCCTTTGGCAATACCATCTCCGCCGCCTATCTGCGCCTGGTGCCCAACCAGGAAGCGCCGACGCGCATCTGCTGGAGCGACTGCAACCGTTCAGCCATGATCCGGGTGCCGTTGGGCTGGGTCAACGCCAACGATCTCGGTTACAAACTCAACCCCCAACAGAATGAGGAGAAGACGAGCTCCGCCGGCCGGCAGACGGTTGAACTGCGCAGCCCGGACGGCAGTGCAGCGGTCCATCTCCTTCTGGCCGGAATGACGATGGCGGCCGAATGGGGCCTCGCCCACGCCCAGGCGCTTGAGCTGGCGGAACAGCTCTACGTTCGGGGTAATATTTTTGAGGATCCGGAACTGCTGCAGCGGCTGCCGGTTTTGCCAAAGAGCTGCGTCGAATCGGGCAAACTGCTGCTGGAAAAACGGACTCTATACGAGCGCGAGGGGATCTTTCCGGCCAGCATCGTCGACTATGCTGCCAGGCTCCTTTTTGCCGA
Organism: bacterium; assembly: GCA_035388125.1. Lineage (GTDB taxonomy): Bacteria > Zhuqueibacterota > Zhuqueibacteria > Residuimicrobiales > Residuimicrobiaceae > JAKPUX01. Next base: position 18,024 of record DAOOPF010000024.1, read on the forward strand.
ACAGGATGAGGACCTCAACAACCACCTGCTCCATCTGCCGGCCGATGACCGGCTGAAGGAGACCCGCAAACTGATGCACAAGGATCTGCACCGTCATTAGGCTGCTCCAGAAGCCCGGCGGTGATGGGGAGAATGGATGCGGCGGCGGGTGTGCCGCCGCTACCGCAGACGGGCCGGCGGAAGTGGAGAGTGATCAGGGGATTGCGCGGGTGATGATGCCGCCGCCGAGAACGATCTCGCCGCGGTAGAGGACGACTGATTGTCCCGGCGTCACGGCCGGCCGGGGCTCAAGGAAGCGGAGGGTGAAGGTCCCCGGGGCTGCTTTCTCGATCCGGCCGGGATAGCCCGGATCTTTGTAACGGATACGCGCCTCGACCGGTTCGTCCTTCGGGGGCTCCGCCTCGGCGATCCAGTTGGCGCTCTCTGCGGTCAGCCCGCCGGCCAGCAGCTGCTCTTTCTCCCCGATGGTGATGCGGTTGGCGGCCGGGTCGATGGCGGTGACGAAGACGGGATGGCCCAAGGCCACCCCCAGCCCCTTGCGCTGTCCGATGGTGTAATAGGGAAAGCCCCGGTGGCGGCCTACTATTTTGCCCTCCCTCGTGGCGATCTCCCCCTCCGGGATCGTGATTCCTTTCCGTTCCAGCTCCCCGGCAATAAAGCGCTGATAATTGTCGTCGTGGATAAAACAGATCTCCTGGCTTTCTGTTTTTTGGGCTACCGGCAGTTGGTTCTCGGCGGCCAGAGCGCGCACCTCATTTTTGGTGAGCTCGCCCAGAGGGAAGAGTGTACGGGCGAGCTGTTCCTGGGTGAGGCGCCAGAGGGCGTAGGATTGGTCTTTGGCCAGGTTTGCGGCTTTGCGCAGGAGGTGGCGGCCGCCGGGAGGCGCGGGCAGACGGCGAGCGTAGTGGCCGGTTGCGAAGAGGCCGGCTCCGGCCGCAAGGGCATAGTCGCAAAGGGCGCCCCACTTGATGGTGAGGTTACAGAGGACGCAGGGATTGGGTGTGCGGCCGGCCAGATACTCGCTGACAAAGCCGTCGATGACCGTGCTCCTGAACCGGTCGCGCAGGTCCACGACCCGGTGGGGGATGCCGAGGTGGCGGCAGACCGCGGCCGCATCCTCGGCCGCGGAAGGGGACGGATCCCCCTGATGCGGCGAAGTGAGCCGCGCCGGGCCGTCAAAGTGGAGCATGGTGACGCCCATGACCTCATAGCCGGCCTGCATCATCATCAACGCCGCCACCGAGCTGTCCACCCCCCCGCTCATCGCCACTGCAACCATTTTCTCACGCGCAGACAATTCGGCCTCCCTCCAGCCGTAGCCGGCCCCCTGCCGGAAGCTGATGCACGCAAATATCCAATTTTTTTGTACGCACTTTCTGCCCTCTGTTGCTATACTTTACAAGAATGTGACATAGAGTAAAATTAGACAATTCTGTTGACAAAACAAGTGAGAAATTTGCAGCGATTTGCCGGTGCAGCGCTTTACAGGGATTTACCGGGGTAGTGACTGCTCAGGCGCGGCTTGCTGCAGTTAGCCGCTGCCGGGTGGAGGGACGAAGGGATGAGAGCATGAATCGGGAAGCCGAGCCGACCCTGTACTATTGGCTGCAGAGCGCCCAGAGCATGCGGGTTCGTCGAATCCGTGTGATGGAGGGGCGTGAACGGCTTCAGATCAATCTGGAAAATGCGGTCTTTTTTCGCCTGCTCAGAAGCGGCCGACCTGACGGTATGTCGGCCCGGGGGTGTGTGACCTACCTCCATTTCTATCGTGAGGAGGCGCGCAAGCTGAGAGGGCAGGGAAAGGTCAAGGGACTCTCCGCCGCGGAGCAGCGCAATCTGGAGGAGGAACTCCTCAGCTATTTTCCTCGCGCTCTGGCTTTTCTCAAGCTGGGCGAGTACAAGGCGTGCGCGCAGGACCTGCATCACTGTATGGAGCTGGCGCGTTTCACCTTCCGCCATGGCAAAGGTAGTGCGGCGGCCGGGAGCTGCATGGAGATGATGCCAACGCTGCACATGATCTATTACCTCGCCCTCTGCGCGATGAGCCTCGAGTCAGGTCACCGGGCGCGTGCGCTCTACTATCTCGATCGCGGGGTTCAGAGGATAGCTGCAGACTATTTGCGCATCTCCCTGCGCAGCGCCGGCAGCGACAGTGAAGAAGCCCTGCGGTTGAGGTCTTTCCGCGAGATTATTTTACAGGAGAGCCGGAAACGATCGGCCAGGCGCAGAGGGATGCCGGCGGCTAAAAGTCCGCTGCACGTCCCGATTTGCCAGCTGCTCTCCCAGCAACGACGCCCCGCAGTGGAGTCCTGATCAGCCTCCGCGCCCGGCAAGATACTATCAATGCCCGACACAGAAAAGCCCCGATTTGACGGGGCTTTTTTTATGTGCTGCAGCGGCGGGAAGGGGACGAAAGCTAAAAGGTCCTTTCCGCGATGGCCTCGATGAACGCCTCGAGGCCCGCAGTGGCGGGATTTTGCGGCAGCAGGCGCAGAGCTGAACGGGCTTTATCCAGGGAACGGAAGATCTCCTCCCGGCCTGCTGCGAGCGTACCGATCTCCTCGAAGAGGGCGATGATGGCGGTGAGCTGCTCCTTTTCAATGGGCTTGCGCCCGGTCAGCTTTTTGAGCGCCTGCTGCTGGGCAGGTGAAGCCGTGTGCCGTGCGTGGGCGATCAGAAAGCTCTTCTTGTCTTCCTCCAGATCGCTGGCTACATCCTTGCCAATGGTCTCTTCCTCCCCGAGCAGGTCGAGTAAATCGTCCTGCAGCTGAAAAGCCCGTCCCACCTGCGCGCCGTAGGAGCTGAGTGCGGAGATTGTTTCCTCTCCGCCGCCGCCGAGCATGGCACCCGCCTCGCATGCCAGCTCAAAGAGCCGGCCGGTCTTTTTCTCGATCATGCTGTAGTATTCCGCGAGGGAGACCTCCGGACGTGTTTCGAACTCCTTGTCGAGCGACTGTCCCTCGCAGATTTCGAGGATGGCGCTGGAAAAGGTGTGCAGGATGGCGGGCAAATGGCGGCTTTCGACCCTTGCAAGGAGGGCGTAGCCCAGGACCAGCAGCGCGTCTCCGGCGAGGATGGCGACATTCTCGTCCCAACGATGGTGAACGGTCGGCCGGCCGCGGCGCAGCTCATCGTGGTCCATGATGTCGTCATGGACCAGCGAAAAGTTATGGATCACCTCGATGGCGAGAGCGGCATCCAGGGCTTGCTCTGTCCGTCCACCGACCGCCTCACAGGAGAGCAGAAGCAGGCAGGGACGGAGCTGCTTGCCGGGATGGGCGAGCGCATAGCGCATGGGGTCATAGAGGGAGGCGGGCTCGCTGCGGGTTATCGCCTCTTCGAGCCGCCCCTGAATGAGCTTTTTGTAGCCGGCCAGTCGGGCCGCGAGTTCTTGATTCACACGTCTGCCCCGTCATGAAATTTATTAAAAAGGTACGATGGGGGAGGTTGAGAAGCAAGAAAAAAGTAAAAGCTCCAGAGTCCTGGAGCTTTTTACAATTGTTGATGGCAGTGCGAAGGTGCGGCCGGACTCAGCCGGGCAGACCGATGGCACCCTCGAGGATGGCATCGGTCAGGTCGGTCTGCTTGATTATGGCGTTGGTGAAATTGGTGTTGGTCAGATTGGCGCCCGCCAGGGTGGCGCCGGTCAGGTCCGCCCGCTCGATATGGACATTCTGGAGGTTGGCGCGGTGAAGTGTGGCATGGCGGAGATTGGCCCGTTTCATTCGTGCGCGGCTCAAATCGGCATCGGTGAGATCGGCCTTTTCGAGGCTGGAACCAAACAGCGAGGTGTGACAGAGCGTCGCCTTGACCAGGTTGGCCTCGTCGAGGTTGCTGTCCTGAAGATTGGCTTCAGAGAGGAGCGCTCCGCTCAGATTGGCCTTGTGCAGATTGGCTCCGAAGAGAAAGGCGCTTTCGAGGTTGCTTCCGGAAAGGTTGGCGCCCTCGAGATTGCAGTTTTGCAGGTGGGCTTCCCGCAGATCAAGTCCGGAGAGATTAACCCCCTTGAGGGATTCATAGGAGAGGTCGACTCCGGTCATGTTGATGCCCGCCAACGATTGGCCGCTGCGGATCTGGTCCAAGATTTCTTCCCGGCTCAACTGGGTCATACGGCCCTCCTTTAATTATAGCTTTTTGTGGCCTCCGCCAGGGTAGTATACTGCATAAAAACAGTATCCAGGCGTGCGATTTCCATCGGGCGGCGCAGACGCTCCGAGATGCCCGTGAGGCGAAGATCGCCGCCGCTGCTGCGCAGGCTGATCAGCGCGCGAATGAGCATGCCCAAACCCGAGCTGTTCATCCAGCGTACCTGGCTGAGATCGGCGACAACCTGAACCTGTTCCTTTTCGATGGCCGCGAGTATCTTCTTCTGAAAGGATTCAGCTTCGGCTCCGCCCATCAAATCTTCACTGAGGGTGAAGACCAGCACACCTGATTCGTTTATCTGGCTAACTTGCATAGTGCCTCCCATCCGAAAATCAACCGCTCATTCATATCTTAACGCGACGATGGGATCCATCCGCGCCGCTTTCATCGCCGGGTAGACTCCGAAAATCAGGCCGACGAACGAACAGAAAATCAGGCCGAGAAAGACCGTCCAGATCGGCACCGCAGCGGGGACCGGGGTGAAGGCATCCACCATCTTGCCGATGCCGAGCCCGAGGAGAATGCCGATGATGCCCCCCACTTCGCTGAGGACGACCGCCTCGATCAGAAACTGCCAGAGGATATCGGAGCGCTTGGCTCCGACCGATTTACGGATGCCGATCTCGCGGGTGCGCTCGGTCACCGAGACCAGCATGATGTTCATGATACCAACCCCCGCGACCAGGAGCGAGATCGAGGCAATGGCGATGGCGACGATGCGCACATATTTGGTGAGGTTGTCGAAAAAACCGGTCACAGTGTCGTTGGACTCGATCTCGAAATCATTCTCCTTGCCGGGCGGCACCTTGCGCTGGGTACGCATCACCCCGATCGTCTGATCGATGGCGGTCTCCAGCAGCTCCGGGGTCGCGGCCTGCACGGAGATATCCACCGAACGCTCCTTGCCGAAGAGCTTGACGAACTGCATAAAGGGAATGGCCAGACGATTGTCCTGGCTCTGCCCGAAGACGCTGCCTTTTTTGGCGAAGACGCCGACCACCTCGAGTCGCTTGCCCATGAGCTTGATATCCTTGCCGATTGGATCTTCGAGGGGAAAGAGTTTGTCGACGACATCGGCGCCGAGGACGGTGACCGGCGCATTGAATTCAACATCCTCGGTGGTGATGAAACGTCCTTCGGCAATCTCCATGCCGTTGTTCTCAAGGAACTCCGGCGTCACCCCGGCGATGGGGACATTGGGCAGGGTCTTGCGGTCCTTGTAGCGGATCTCATAACCCCAGTTCCAGATTTCGGCGCCGACGGACTTGGCGGCGGTGACACGCTCCCGCACGGCCAGGGCATCTTCATAGGTGATATTCTTGCGATTGCGGTATTTTTCGTCACGCGGCCCCATCTGAACGGCCGGCCACTTTTGCACCGAAAAGACACTGTTGCCGAGGAAGCTGACCTGCTCATTGATGCTCTTGCGCAAGCCGGTGATCAGGGATTGCATGGCGATGATGGTCATGACCCCGATGATGATGCCCAGCAGCGTCAGAATCGAGCGCAGCTTGTTGGCGCGAAAGGCCGAAATGGCCAGATTAAATGTATCGTTAAAAACCATGCTTGTCCCGGAGAAAAAGGTTATTCATAGCGCAAGGCCTCGATCGGGCTGAGCCGGGCGGCCTTGCTGGCCGGATAGATGCCGAAGAAGAGACCAATGCCAACCACAAAAATCAGCCCCAGAATGGCGACCCACCAGGTGATGGCCGCAGGCAGCGGGGTCGTGGCGGCCACCAGTTTGGCGATGCCAATGGCCAGCAGAGTGCCGATGAGAACACCCAGGGCGCAGATCATCATCGATTCGATGAGAAACTGCCAGAGGATATCCCGCTTGCGCGCACCGAGAGCCTTGCGGATACCGATCTCCCGCGTTCGCTCGGTCACCGAAACCAGCAGGATATTCATGATGCCGATGCCGCCGACGAGAAGTGAGATCGCCCCCACACCGATGGCCACAGCCCAGAGAGTGCCGGTGATCGAGTTGTAAACATCCAGCAGCATGCTCTGCTTGTTGATGGAAAAGTTGCTTTCCTTGCCCGGTGTCAGCTTGCGGAAGCGGCGCATGAGACCGGTCAACTCGTATTCGGCCTCCTCGATCTGTTTCGGCGACTGGACCTTGACGGCGATGGAGACATAGCGGCGTTGGTCGCCGAAAGCGGACTGGAAAGCCCCGACCGGGATGATGGTCTGGGCATCCATATTTAAGCCGAAAAAGGCGCCCTTTTTGCCAATCACGCCGATGACGCGGAATTTGCGGCCGCCGATGGAAACGCGTTTGCCAATCGGATCGCTTGTGCCGAAGAGCTTATCGGCCACTTCATAGCCGAGCACGCAGACGGAACGATTGGCGGTGACGTCGTTCTCGCTGAAGAAGCGGCCGTATTCGGGTTCGACGTTGGAGGTGATGGCATAGTCGGCGGTGGCGCCGATGATGCTCACCCTCTCGACCGCCTTCTCGTTGTATTTGACGGTCCGGCTGGTCTGCATCTCCGGTGAGACGGCCTGGGCATGGCGGGAGAAAGCCTTGATCAGTTCGGCCTCCTCGACCGTGATGTTGGGGCGGTTGCGGTATTTGAACCAGTCGTCCCCCTGCATGTTCCAGGAGAACTTTTCGATAAAGATGGTATCGGTGCCGATGGCTGAGACTTCACTGGAGAAGGCCTGATTCAGCCCCTGGATCAGCGCAATAATGCTGATGACAGTGGTTACGCCGATGACGATGCCGAGGGTGGTCAGGATCGACCGCATCTTGTAGGCGCGCAGCGCGTCATAAGCGATGAGGAGGCCTTCCCACATGTAGATCAGTATTCGCATCTGCCTGCCCTATTTGTTGATCGATTCATCGCGTTCGACCATGCCGTCGCGCAGACGTATGATGCGATTGGAGTGTTCAGCGATGTACTCCTCATGAGTGACGAGGATGATGGTGTTGCCCTGCTCTTGCAGATCCTCAAAGATCTCCATGATCTCATCGCCGGTACGGCTGTCGAGGTTACCGGTCGGCTCATCCGCAAGGATGATGGATGGGCGATTTACCAGGGCGCGGGCGATGGCGACACGCTGGCGCTGTCCGCCGGAGAGCTCGTTCGGCTTGTGATGCATACGGTCCGCCAGGCCGACCTTGTTCAAGGCTTCTTCGGCCATCTGGCGGCGTAAGGTCGCCGGTGTGCCATTGTAGATCATCGGCAGCTCAACGTTGTGCAGGGCAGTGGCGCGCGGCAGCAGGTTGAAGGTCTGAAAAACAAAACCGATCTCGCGGTTGCGGATCTCGGCGAGCTGGTCGTCATCCATGGTGCTGACGTTGTTCTGATTGAGCAGATATTCTCCGCCCGAAGGGGTGTCAAGGCAGCCGATGATATTCATCAGCGTCGATTTGCCGGACCCGGAGGGCCCCATGATGGCGATATATTCGTTCTTGTCCAGCGTGAGACTGACCCCGCGCAAGGCCTGGACCTGGACCGAGCCGATCTCGTAGGTTTTTTCGATCTTGTCAAGCTTGATGAGCATGGGGGGTATTCCTCACTTTTTCTCTTTTTCGTCGCTGGCGAGGGTTTTCTTTTCCTTGACCTGGCTGCCGTCCTTCAGCAGTTTCGAGAGCGCCTTGTAGCTGCCGGTCACGACCTTCTGGCCTTCGGTCAGCCCGGAGATGATTTCGATATGGGTGTCATCGCTGATGCCGGTTTTAACGGGCGCCGCCTTGACCTTGCCATTCTCGACCACAAAGACCAGCTCGGTCAGCTTTTGGGCCTCCTTGTCATCAGCTTGATCTTTTTCGGGACGGTTCTTGCGGCTCTTGCCGGCCGAGGCTTTTAACGAATCCGCCTTGAGGTCCCGCGCGGTGACCGACTGGATGGGAATATAGAGGACGTTCTGCCGGGTCTCGGTGAGGATGTCGACGGTGGCGGACATGCCGGGGCGCAGCCGGTCGACATTCGAGGTCACGCCGATCTTGACGTCAAAATTGGTCACCTGCTCCTGGGTGCCGGCGCCGGTGGTAGTGGCGACATGGGCGATCTCGGTGACCTTGCCTTCGAAGGTGGTGTCGGGAATGGCGTCGACCTCGATCGTCGTTTTGTCGCCCAGTTCGACCAGTACGACCTCATTTTCATCGATCTCCGAAATCACCTCCATGTCCTTGAGATCGGCCAGATTCATGATGATATCGGCCTGGAACTGCGAACCCACCGCAATCTCACCCTCTTCCTTGTTGAGCTTGGTGACCGTACCGTTGATGGGAGAGGTGATGCGGGTTTTGCCGAGGTCATCCGCCGCCTGTTTAAGGGCGGCGCGCGCCTGATCGAGACTGGCGGCAGCGGACATGCGGTTCGCTTCAGCGGCATCAAGCTCCATCTGCGACGCGAGATTTTTATCGAATAGACCTCTGACCCGCATGAAATCAGCATCCGCTTTCTTTACCGACGCCCGGGCCGAACTGAGCTGCGATTGAATCTGCTCCACATACGCGGCATGACTCTCGCGGTCCAGCTCCACCAGCAGCTGGCCCTGCTTAACGGCATCGCCTTCACGGACGTGGATCTTTTTGATCTCGGCGGAGATGCGCGCCGCGATTTTGACATCGGTCACCGGCTGGATCTTGCCCGATCCGGAGACCGTCCGGCTGATATCCCCCCGCTTGACTTCGGTGGAGGTGATATCGATGATTTCACCCCGGCTTTTACGGAGATTGACGAAGACCATGGCGGCGATGATGATGAGGGCGGCCAGAGCGATGATGATTTTAAATTTGTTGGACATTAAGTGACTCCCTATCAGACAGGCTGGGTTTGTTTACAATCCGGCTTCAGCGATGCCCATAGCCGTCTCCAGCCGGGCGGTCGCGATCTTGGCTTCATATTCGGCGCTCACCAGGTTGGCCAGGGCGCGGGTCAGCTCGACCTGGGCCTGGGTCACCTCCAGCTCCGTGCCGGAACCGACGCGGCGCTTCTCCTGCTGCAGGCGGAGGTTTTCGCGAGCGGCCTCGATATTCTGCTGGTTGATCTCGAGGAAATCCTTGTAGGCCTCGAGCTGCAGAAAATACTGCTTGACCTGGGCGGTGAGGAGACGTTTCTGTTCAGCCAGATTCTCCTGGTCGATCTGGTGGTTCAGTCTGGCGCGCTGCACGCCGGCTTTGTCGGAGAGCCCGTTGAAGATGTTCAGGTCGACACCCACGCCCAGGGTGGCGCTGAAATCCTGGTCGAGATTGTTCGAGAAGACGCGGCCGAGGTCCTCGTTCGAGCGGCCGTAGCTGACGCTCCCCCCGATGCTCGGGGCGTAGCGCATCTGCGCCATCTTGAGGTTGAAGAGGCTGGCCTTGGTCTGGAATTCGTAGGCCTTGAGGGCCGCGTTGTTCTTGATCGCCTCGCGGGCGGCCTCTTCGAAGGTGATGGCCGGGAAGATGGTCTGGCTCTCATCCTCGCGTACGCTGACCGGAATATCGGGGCTGCGGCCGAGGGCGTTGTTGAGGTCGGCCCGGGCGGCGTCGACCGCGTTCTGCTGGTTGATCAGCGTGGCGCGGGCCGAGCCGAGAGTTACCCTGGCCTGAAAGACCTCTGACTGGGAGGAGATGCCGATCTCCATCATGGTCTGGGCGCGCTGGACCTCCTCTTCGGCCAGCCTGGCGGCATCCTGATAGACCTCTTCGAGCTTGATCGCCTTGAGCAGATTGTAGTAGGCGTCCTTGACGTTAAAGATCACCATCTGGCGGGTGTTCTCCATGGACTGGGCGCTCGCCTGCTTGTTGGCTTTGGCCGACTTGATGCTGTAGAGAGTCTGGCCAAAGTCGAAAATGTTCTGGTTGAGCGAGATGCGCGCGGAATGGCTGTTGCGTTCGGTCTGTTCCTGGTAAATCTCCTGCTGCGTGTAGATGGTGCGTCCGGTGACGGGGTCGATGCCCGTGGGCACATCCGCAATATCGACGCGCGCACCCTGGATGTAACGGCCGGTATTGAAAGAGCTGTTGATCTGGGGCAGCCAGGCCGCGGTGGCGGAGGTGACGTTGGTGCCGGCGATCTCGAGGCTTTTCTGGGCGACGCGCAGGGTGGAGTTGTTCTCCAGAGCGATGGCGATGCACTGCTGCAGGGTCAGGGACTCCGGCGCACTCTCCTGGGTAAAGGCGCTGCCTGCGCCGAGCAGGACGAGAAGAATCAGCGAGGTGAACTTGTTCATGAAAGGTACTCCCGTTGGAACCGTTTTGTTAGAGCTTATGAGAAGAGACCGCCTATGGCCGCGGACCCCAGATACCAGAGCACCAGCAGTCCGGCCACAACCGGCCATACTTTTTTCACATTCAGACCGGCGACCACCGCGATGCCGATGCAGAGCACGGCGATATACCAGAGGTTGAAAAAATCAGTGTTCATCAGAAACTTGTAGAGGAAAGTCTCCCGGGCCGAGTCGGGCATGAAGGTGGCCAGGCTGAAATGGACATTCATGGTCTCCTTGAAGCGCATGATCGGCGCCTTGAGCAGCATGCCCACCGAGGGGATGAGCATGCTCAGCGAGACCACCTCGAGCATGTGTTTGAAGCTGGTGGTGCCGCCGAGCAGGGTGCGGGCGACGAAAAGCCATAACCCGGCCATAACCAGAATGACGGCCAGGCCGCCGATCACGGCGGAACCGAACATCACATATTTCATCACTGGCGTGTTCATTTTTTCAATGGCGCTGTCGATCTGCTCCTGGTCCATGCCGCGATCTTCCATCTGGGTGACCATCTTCTCATGCTGCTCCTTCTGGATAGCCGGCATGATATAGATGGTCATGATCAGCGAAAGCAGCAGCACGAGCACGGTGGGGGCGATCCAGCGCGGATTGGCACGCACAGCCGCGAAACACTTGCCAGGCGCAGCAAACACATTAATGATGCGTTGCAGCAGACTCATGTTGCCTTCACTGGCGGGGGGGATGCTGGAAGTGGAATACTCTTGCATGATGAGGCCTCCAAAGTGGTATTAAAAGCAACTAAATACAAAGACGTATAACTGATAGAAAAGTTTCGATTATTCGCCCGGCGGGGCGAGAAGCTTATCCTTGTGCTCCATCATAAAGGCAAAGGCCGCGTCGTGCTCGTTCGGGATCACCCCATCGAGAATGGCCTCCTCGATAGCCTTTTTGATCCTGCCCACCGCGGGACCGGGCTGAAGCTGGAGGGTCGCCATGATCTCTTCGCCCCGGACCGGCGGCTGAAAAGCCCGCAGCCGGTCTCTCTCCTCCACCTCCAGCATGCGCTCGACGACCAGGTCGAAATTGGCCAGATGGCTGGCCACACGCCTGGGATTGCCGGAAGTGATGTCCGCCCGGCAGAGGGTGATGAGGTCATCCAGCTCCGCTCCCCCGAGAAAGATAAGGCGTCGGATGGCCGAGTCGGTCACCCCCTCCTCGGCGAGATGGATGGGGCGGAGGTGGAGCCGGATCAGTTTTTGCGCATAATCGATCGTCTCCTGGGCGAGACGCAGCCTCCTGCCGATGGCCGGCAGCATCCGGGCGCCCAGCTCCTCGTGGCCGTGAAAGCTCCAGCCCACGCCGGGTTTGAACTCCTTGGTCTGGGGCTTGGCGACATCGTGATAGAGCGCGGCAATGCGGAGTCCTGGATGATCCGAAACCCGTGCCACATTGTCGACGACCTTGAGGGTGTGTTCAAAGACATCCTTGTGGCGGTAGCCGGCGACCTGGTCAACTCCCTTGAGAGCGCTGATCTCCGGCAGGATCAGGTCGAGCACCCCGGTATCGTTCATCAGTTTGAAGCCGATCGAGGGTTTGGGGCTGGCGAGGATTTTCAGGAGCTCTTCGCTGATCCGTTCCTGGGTGATGATGCCGAGGCGCTCGCGCTCGCTGGTGATGGCCTGCAGAGTGACGGGTTCGATGTCAAACTGCAGCTGGGCGGCGAAACGGATGGCGCGCAGGATGCGGAGGGGATCATCGCTGAAAGTCCGGCGCGGGTCGAGCGGCGTGCGGATGATGCCGGCGTCCAGGTCAGCGCGCCCGTCGTAGGGATCGATCAACTCGCCCCGGTCGGCGGCGTTGAGGCTGACGGCGAGAGCGTTGATGGTAAAGTCGCGGCGGGCGAGATCGGTGGCCAGGTCGGCGCTGCTGACCTCGGGGTTGCGCGAGTCGCCGCGATAGCTCTCGCTGCGGGCGCCGACCACCTCGATGGTCGTGCTGCGGTGGCGGATCATCGCGGTGCCGAATTTTTTATAGACCGTGACATTTTTCACGCGCAGGCGGTCCGCGAGCATGCGGGCGAAAGCGGGGCCGTCTCCGACCACAACGATGTCGATATCCTTGCCCTGCTTGCCAAGGAGCAGGTCACGGACGTAGCCCCCGACGGCATAGGCGGGGGTGGTGGAGTACTCCGCCACCTCACCGATGGTTTTTATCAGCGGGGAGTTGAAGAGTTTGTTGGTCTTTTTCATTTTTATGCAATTTATTGGGGATGCTGGCCGCCCGGCATGATGGAGAGCGGTCGTCAGAGGGTCAGATATAATGTACGCATTTGGGCGTGAAAATAAAAGGTAAAAGCGATACCCTCCGGCTGGAATCTGATCGAAATGGTGTAAATCCAGCCAGATGGCAACGGGCAAGCAGAGGGGTGCCCGGCGTCGGGGCGGGCGAAGAAGGAGATGTTTCATCTCCGAACAATGTTTCAACAAAACACGAAAGCGCGGGGTGCTCTTCAAATAATGGCTGTAAATCGTCATAAATGATGGGCTTGGCGGGCGCGGGGCATGCTCTTTTAACTCATTAAATAACAATGAAACCATGCTTCAGGGCTCCGCTCTTTGTGATGGAACTCTCAATTGCGGGTGAAAAAAACAGCACTTGTCAAACATGGCATTGAATTTGCGATGAAGCCTGCAGTCCGTATTATTCTGGCGATATTGCGGCGCCTGGTTTTCGGGCTGCAAAACCGGGTGCGGCACAGGGCCGTCATCAACAAAGAACCAATTGGAGGCGAAAATGAAGTCATCTCCCATGCTACGCATCTTGTTCGTCCTCGCGCTGATGCTTGGGGCGGCAGGTGATCTCTCTGCGCAGATTCTGCGCCGCGAGACTGCCGATCCTCTGCTGACGGGCACCGCAAGCTGGATCAAAGTCGAATTCAGCGTTGCCGGAGGGAGCAGGACCTATCTGAACGACAACTTTACCGGCACCGAATTCCGGGTCGACCTCAACGTCGACGGCGATGATAATCCTTCTACCAAC
>DAOOPF010000025.1:0-30847 GCA_035388125.1 bacterium
GCGATGAGGGCGGTCTTGATCTGGAGCAGATCCTGGCAGGTTTCGATCAGGAGCAGGTCGGCGCCGCCCTCAATCAGCCCCAGGGCCTGTTCACGGCAGGAGGTGTGGAGCGCGGCGAATCCGGTCTGGCCGAGCGAGATCAGCCGGGTGCCGGGGCCGATCGAGCCGGCGACAAAGCGCGGTTTTTCCGCGGCCGCGGCGGCGGCCCTGCGGGCGATCACGGCCGCGGCGCGGTTGATCTCTCTCGCCCGCTCCTCGAGTCCGTATTCGGCCAGGACGATGCGGTTGGCCCCGAAGGTGTTGGTCTCGACGACATCAGCGCCGGCGGCAAAGTAGGCGGCGTGGATGGCGGCGATCTTGTCCGGCGCGGTGAGGTTGAGGATCTCGTTGCAGCCCGCCACACCCGCCCACTCTTCGTCGCTGATTGTCAGGGTCTGGATCTGCGTGCCCATGGCGCCGTCGAAGAGCACCACCCGGGAGTCCTGCAGCCGTTCGCGAAAGGTCATCTCTCACATCCTCTTTGGCAAGAATATTTTAATGAAACTACTAAAATATAGAGACTATTTCAAGGTAATAATCGGAGAAAGATTGCAGGGCAGCCGAAAAATGACTATATTTTTTGAAGGCATTGGAGCCTGGATTTGATCAGAAAGGATGCGTTTGCACTATGGCTGAAGAGCATGTTGAGGGAGATGTACGGAGTTTTGCACGGCTGGTGGAGATCATGGCGCAGCTGCGGGGCGAAAAAGGATGTCCCTGGGACCGCGAACAGACCCATGATTCCCTGCGCCAGCACCTGCTCGAGGAGTCTTACGAGGTCATCGAGACCATCGATGAGGGGCGCTATGACGATCTGGCCGGAGAGCTTGGGGATCTGCTCCTGCAGGTGGTCTTTCACGCCCAGATGGCTGCGGAGGAGGGGCGTTTTACCATCAGCGATGTGGTCCAGAAGATCAACGAAAAGCTGATCCGGCGCCATCCCCATATTTTCGGCGATGCGGTGATCAACAACGCCGCCGAACAGACCGTCGCCTGGGAGCAGTCCAAGCTCAGGAAAGAGGGCAAGCGATCGGCGATCGACGGGGTGCCCCGTGAACTGCCGGCGCTCATCCGTGCCTATCGTATGCAGGGCAAGGCGGCAGCGGTGGGTTTCGACTGGCCCGAGGCGGGGCCGGTGTGGGACAAGATCCGCGAGGAGATCGGCGAACTGGAGGAGGCGACGGCCTCGGCGGAGAGCAGCCGGATCAGCGAGGAACTCGGTGATCTGCTCTTTTCCATCGTCAATGTCTCGCGCTTTCTCCACATCAACCCTGAGGATGCCCTGCGCGGCACCATCGACAAGTTTTCCCGGCGCTTCAGGGAGGTGGAGGAGAATTTTCGCAGCCGCGGCCGCACTCTTGACGGCGCCACCCTCGAGGAGATGGACCGGGTCTGGGATGAGGTCAAGGAGCGGGAGAGGAGCGGGGGCGCCTAGAAGAAACGGCGCAGGCTCTCCCAGGATTCCGTCAGCCCCTGGGAGAGCACGCGGGTGTTTCCTGCCACCGGCATGAAATTGGTGTCGCCGTTCCAGCGCGGCACGATGTGGAAGTGGAGATGGTCGTCGACTCCGGCCCCGGCGATCCGGCCGAGGTTCATGCCGATGTTGAATCCCTGGCTCTTCATCGCCTCGGTGAGGATGCGGGTGCAGCGGCCGAGCAGGCCCATCATCTCCAGCTGTTCCGCCTCCTGCAGGCCGGCCAGATCAGCGGTATGACGATAGGGCACGACCATGAGATGGCCGTTGTTGTAGGGGTAATAATTCATGATCACAAAGCTGTGCCGGCCGCGGTAGAGGATGAGGTTCTCGCGGTCGCGCTCCTGTTTCGGTTTATCGCAAAAGATGCAGCCCGCCGGTTTTTCCTGCTGTATATACTCCATGCGCCATGGCGCCCACAGCCTCTTCATGATCTCTCCTTCGCATTAAAAAAGGCCCTCCCGCGCCGGCCGGCGCGGGAGGGCCTGGTCGTTTCATTCCTGTGCGCTTACTGCGCGGCGGCCTTTTCAGCCTGAGCCTCGGCGATGACCTTGGCCTCTACCTCTTTGGGCATCGGGTCATAGTGTGAGAACTTGCGCGTATAGTTGGCGCGGCCCTGGGTCAGGGAGCGGAGGGTGCTGCTGTAACCATGCAGCTCCGCGAGGGGAACCTTGGCCTTGACCACCTGGAAGCGGCCGATCGATTCCATGCCCATGATGCGGCCGCGGCGGCTGTTGAGGTCGCCCATGATATCGCCCATGTTCTCCTCGGGGCACTTGATCTCGACATCGTAGATGGGCTCGAGCAGAATCGGCTTGGCCGCCTGGACGCACATCTTGAAGACCTCGCGGCCGGCGATCTGGAAGGCGATATCCTTTGAATCGACCGGATGTTCCTTGCCGTCATAGACCATGGCCTTGACGTCGACGATGCGGTAGCCTGCGATGGCACCCTCTTCGAGGATCTGGCGCACGCCCTTCTCGATGGAGGGGATGAAGGGGCCGGAGATGGAGCCGCCGACGATATGGCTTTCGAATTCAAAGCCCGCCCCGCGCGGCTGGGGTTCGATGCGCATCCAGACCTCGGCGAACTGGCCGGCGCCGCCGGTCTGCTTCTTGTGGCGGTATTTCTCATCGGACTTGCCGGTGATGGTCTCGCGATAGGGAATCTTGGGTTTCTTCTGTTCCACTTCGACCCCGTAGCGCTCCTTGAGGCGGTTGACGATGACCGCGAGGTGGATTTCACCCTGGCCCGAGAGCACCGTCTGCTTCAGCTCGGGATTGACCTCAATGGTGAAACTGGGGTCGGTTTCGTTGAGCGTGTGCAGTCCGCTCGAGATCTTGTCTTCATCACCCTTGCTTTTCGGGGTGACAGCGACCTGGACCACCGGCTCGGGGAAGGCGACCGGGGGAAAGACCACCTGTTTGCGGCGGTCGGAGAGGGTGTTGTTGGTATGGGTGTTCCTCAGTTTCACCAGGGCGCCGATGTCGCCGGCGATGAGGTTGCCCTTCTCCTTGCGGTTGCGGCCGTTGAGCTCATAGATCTGACCGATCTTTTCGGAGATGTTGTTGGAGGTGTTGAGTACCTCGTCGCCGGGCTTGATCTGTCCGGAGTAGATACGGATGAGGGAGAGTTCGCCGACGTGCATCTCGGAGAGGGTCTTGAAAATAAAGCCGCTGAAGGGAGCTTTTTCATCCGTGGCAATGGTGATCTCTGCACCGGCGCCGTCTTTGGCAGGCGCAGCCGGCCGGTCGATCGGGGAGGGGCCGTAGTCGGAGATGAAGTCGAGCAGAAGGGTGCTGCCGTAGTTTTTGGCGGCGGCGCCGCAGAGGATCGGAAAGATGGTGGCGTTGCGGATGCCGGCGCGCAGGCCTTGCGCTGTCTCTTCCGGCGTCAGTTCACCGGCCTCGAAATACTTTTCGAGGATGGTATCGTCCGCTTCGGCGATCTTTTCGATCAGGGCGTTGCGCATCTCTTCGGCCTTGCCCTTCAGATCGGCGGGGATCTCCTCGCTTTTGTACTTGCCGCTGCCATCGCTCTGGAAGGTCACTTTTTTCATCGTCAGCAGGTCGACTACCGCATCAAAAGTTTCACCTTCCTTGACCGGGAACTGGACCGGGATCGCACTGTTGCCATAGGCCTCCTGGGCGTTGGCGACGACCTTGCTGAAACTGGCGTGCTCCTTGTCGAGGCGGTTGACGAAGAAGAGGCGGGGCCCCTTGTTCTTCTCGATGATGTCCCAGGCCAGGTCTGTGCCCACCTCGACTCCGGAGACGCCGTTCAGGAGCACGACGGTCAGGTCAGTCACGCGCAGGCCGCAGTGGACCTCACCGATGAAATCGGGATAACCGGGCATATCGAGGATGTTGAACTTGTTCTTTTTCCAGTCGATAGTCATCAGCGACGCGCTGATGGAAATTTTGCGCTCGATCTCGTCGGAGCGGTAATCGGCGGTTGTGGAACCGTCGTCGATAGTGCCGAGACGGGTGATGGCGCCGGCCGCGAAAAGCATGCCTTCGACCAAGGTTGATTTGCCTGTTGACTGGTGTGAAACGAGGCCGACATTTCTGATGTCGTTGGGGCCGTAATCTTTCACGATGGTTCTCCTTTTGTTAAACCCCGCCCGGGGCGGGGGAATCGCAGTATATGATGAAATGTGCTACTGTTTGCCGTGTGCGGGGGCCGCTGACCTGGCCTGGGCTGCCTCGCTGCGCAGAATATTCTTGAGCACCCGCCCGGTGGGGCTCTTGGGCAAAGCGGCGACGAAATCGATCATCTTCGGGCTCTTGTAGACCGGCAGGGAGGCCCGGCACCAGCTGATAAGCTCCTCGCGTGAGGCCCGCTCCCCCTCCTTGAGCACCACGCAGGCCTTGACCTCCTGCCCCTGCGCCGTATCGGGAATTCCAACCACAGCGGCCTCGGCGACCGCCGGATGGCTGAGCAGTACCTCCTCCACCTCGAAGGAAAAGATCTGAAAGCCCCCCTTGATGATGATGTCCTCCTTGCGCTCCTGGACGAAGAGATAGTGTTCGTCGTCGAGATAACCGACATCACCCGAGAAAAACCAGTCATCGCGCAGGCGCTGCTGGGTCCGGTCCGGTTTGCGATAGTACTCCTGCATCAGAGTCGGACTCTTGACCCAGATCTCGCCGCTCTGGTTGGGGCGGAGCAGCTGGCCCTCCTCATCGAGGATCTGCAGCTCGACGCCGACCAGGGGCAGGCCGACCGAACCGGGCTTGCGGTCGCGGTTGATGCGCATCGAGGTGACCAGGGGGCCGGCCTCCGTAAAGCCGTAGCTCTCGAGCAGCTGCGCGTGAAATTTCTCCTCAAAGGCCGCGAGCACCCCCTCCTGGATCTGCCCCCCGTAACTGAGGGCGTAGCGGAGAGTGGTGACGGGGGGATCAGGGGGATCCATCTGCGCAAGGAGTTTGTACATCCCTGGCACGCCGGCCAGGAAGGTGACTTGCTGCTCGCGCAAGGCTGCGACCACCTCGGCGGGGAGAAAACGCGGCTGCAGGACAGCCGTCGCCCCGGCATAGAAGGTCCCGTGCATGAGCAGACTCTGGCCGAGGGGGTGAAAGAGTGGCAGCACCGCCAGCACCCGGTCATCCACGGTGATGCGGAACATCTCTGCGCTGGTGGTCGCGCCGGCGACCAGGGCGGCATGGGTGAATTCAGCGCCCAGGTTCTCCTCAGAGCCGCCGGAGATATAGTTGATCACAGCCAGATCGTCGGGACCGGCGCCGGACGTCTCCGCCGCTTCGGATGACTGGGCGATCAGCCGCGTGAGGGAGTGGGCATGGTGCGGAATCTGATCGCCGAGCAGGAGCTGCAGAGTGCATTCAGGCGCCTGGGCCAGAGCGCCCTGCAGTTGCGCGAGAAAACCGGACCACGAAATTATCGCCCGGCAGCCGCTGTGCTGGAGAGTGGCCGCGAGTTCGGACTCTTTGCTCAGGATGCTGACCGGTACAACCACAGCGCCGATATGGAGAAGGGCATAGTAGCTGATGCAGAAATGGGGGAGATTGGGGAGATGCAACGCGACACGATCGCCCCGTCCGATCCCCAGACTCTGCAGGCCTCCGGCCAGACGGCGCACGGCTTGATAGAAATGGCGGTAATCTACTTTCTGGCTGCCGAAAACCATGGCGCAGTTTTCTGGCACTCTATTTGCAACTTTCTCGAGATGGGCGATGAGGGTTGGCAATAAATATACCTATAAAAATTTGATAATATTATAAATAAATTATAAAAGCCCTGGGCGGGCGCTCCGGCCTCTATGCCAAAAAAAGGACAGAAATGGCTCATCGTGAGACCCGCATCGCCGGCTTTGCCTTGTTTTATATCTTGAAAAATTACTTCTAAACAATGAAAATGTCAAGAGAATTTTCTCTTGCATCTTGTTTCTCACTGATAATATTGCTAAATTTAGGCATGCTTCATATCCGCAAGAAAAAAACCGCCGCTCTGACTGCCGGCGGCCTGGTCGTGATCGCCGCGCTCTGGATCGGTCCGGCCCGTATTATCCATGCCGCGCAGAGCACCTATAACAAAATGATGGTGCTGACCATGGTGCTCGACAAGATCGAGCGCTTTTACGTCGATGACCGTAAACCCGACGAACTCATCGACAGTGCCATCGACGGCATCCTCGGGGCGCTCGACCCCCACTCCATCTATCTCACTCCGGATGAATTCACCGAATACAAGGGCACCTTCCTCGGCTACCAGGGCATCGGCCTGAAATACAATCGTCTGCCCGAAAAGCTGCTCGTTGCGGCTGTGATGCCCGGCTCACCGGCGGCGGAGGAGGGAATCCGTCCGGGCGACAAGATCATGCGTATCAGCGGCAAAATGACTCAATTCGTTGATGATGCGGAGCTCTCCGCACTGTTGCGGGAGCCGGTGGTGCGGCTGGAGATCGAACGGGAAGGGGTGCGCGATCTCATCCCCTTCGCCATCAGCAAGCGCGCGGTCGTGCCGCAGACCGTGAGCAGCGCCTTTATGCTCAACGATTCGGTTGCCTTTATCAAGCTTGAGCGCTTCATCCAGACCACTCCCGCCGAGTTCGACCAGGCCTGGTCGCGGCTGCGGGCGGCCAAACCGGCCGCTTTGATCCTCGATCTGCGCGATAATCTGGGTGGTGATCTCCAGGCCGGCGTCAAGATCGCCGACCGTTTCCTGCCCGCCGGCAGGATGATCACCTATACCACCGGGCGCGGGCCCGGGGCCAATATGGAGTTCCGCGCTGGTGCGGAGAACAAGCTGCCCGCCCTGCCGGTGATCGTGCTGATCAACGGCGGCTCGGCCAGCGATGCCGAGATCGTCGCCGGGGCGCTGCAGGACTGGGACCGGGCTCTCATCGCCGGCAGGCCCAGCTTCGGCAAGGCCCTGGTGCAGAGCGAGTTCACCTTTCCGGACGGTTCGGCGATGCTGTTGACTACGGCGCGATTTTACACTCCGCTCGGCCGTTCTCTCTTCCGCGCCGGGCAGACGCGCCCGCAGAGCAGCGGCCGCAGCAGCGGCAAGGAGGGGGCGCCGCTGCGTACTCCCGGCGGCCGCCTCATGACGGCCACCGGCACCATCGTCCCTGACGTCGAGCTGCCCGGAGATTCACTGAACTACTCACCGGCGCTGCGCCGTCTGCTCGCCGCGCGCGAGAACCCTCTCGCCATCTTTAGCGAGACCTACGCTGCGGCCCATCCCGAGCTGGCGCGTGACCGGGAGGGGTTTATCCGCAATTTCGAGCCCCCCGAGTCGCTGCTGCGCGATTTGCAGCAGCAGGCCAGGCGGATGGGGGTGAATTTTTCCGCCCAGGATCTCAGCCGCAACCGCGACGGCGTCCGCCTGCTCCTCAAGCGGGAGATCGCCGCCATGATGTGGGGTGAAGAGGCGCGCACCCGGATCACCCTCCTTGCCGATGCGCAGGTGCAGGGCTGCAGCGCGTTGTGGCGGCAGGCCCGGCAGCTGGCCTGGCGTTGAGACGGCCGTCTGAAGTGATGCCCCGCCCGATACCGGGCACTCCCTGAACTCTCCTCTTCTGTTCCGCCGCTCTTCCAGTCACGGGAGTGGGCCGGCCGTTCGCGCAATAAAAAAATAGCTTGACATAGTCTGCGGGATATTGTATGTTTACTGGTCGGTTTTCGGCCAGTTTTAGCCCCCACCGGCCGCTGCAGGGACCGCGCCGGCGCGGGCAGGTCGTGGTGCGGGGTGGTGTGGAACTCCCGAAGGGGAGGTTGGAGCACTCCACAGCAACGCCCACAGGATTTCTCTGTGCTCACTGATCGGCGATCTATTCGCCCGGACGATGCTTTGGAAACGCTCAACACCGTGAACAGACCCCTCATTCTGGTGGTCGATGATCTCCCGGTCAACATCCAGCTGATCCAGAACTACCTTGCGGCGGTCGGGTACGACACCATGTCGGCCCACAACGGCGAAGAGGCCCTGGTGCGGATCCGGGAGCGTCAGCCTGATCTGGTCCTGCTCGATGTCATGATGCCGAGGATGGATGGCTTTGAAACATGCCGGCATCTCAAACACAATCCATCCACCCAGTACATTCCCGTGATCATGGTCACTGCGCTCAACGAACTGGATGACAAGATCCGCGGCATCGAGGCCGGAGCGGACGATTTCATCAGTAAGCCGTTCAACCGCCTCGAGCTGCTGGCCCGCGTCAAGTCGCTTCTGCGCGTCAAAACCCTGCATGATCAGCTCCAGGTCAAGATCCGCCAGCTCGAGCAGATGAGGGAGCAGCTCCGCGCCCTGGCTGTCACGGACGGCCTGACCGGAGTGTACAACTATCGTTACTTCCGCCAGTACCTCGCCCAGGAGATCCGCCGTGCCGAAAGGCATCAGCTTGCGGTCTCGCTGGCAATGCTGGATATCGATTTTTTCAAGCGGTATAATGACGCCCATGGCCATCTCGCCGGCGATGAGGTGCTGCGCATCGTCGCCCGGCTGATGAAAGGCCACACCCGAGCCATTGATGTCGTGGCCCGCTATGGGGGTGAAGAATTTGCCATCATCCTGCCCGAGACCGGCAAGGCTGCGGCCGGGATCGTGGCGGAAAAAGTGCGCCGCCTGGTGGAAAATTTCCCCTTCCCGCAGAGCAACGGCAAAAGTCAGAATCACCTGACCGTCAGCATCGGAGTGGCCACTTTTACCGATGACGCCAAAAATGCGGACAGCCTGATCCATATCGCGGACCAGCGGCTCTATCGAGCCAAGGCGGAGGGCAGAAATTGTGTCGTGGACAAGTGATGGGAGAGTGCTTCTGTGAGCAACTGGATCGCATTGCAACTTAAAAGCAGGCTGTTCCGCAAGGTCTTCTTTTACACCTTTGCCGCCACGATGCTGCCGCTGGTGCTGATGGGCTTTTACTGGCTCCGGCTGACCGACGGCGGGAGCGCGGTTCTTTTTCCCGGTTTTTTCAGCGTCGTTGTCCTCGCCCTCCTTCTGGCCGGCGTCGTCGCCTATTTCCTCTCGCGCAATATCACCCTGCCCATCTCCGATCTGGCCAAGAGCGCGACCGAGATCGCCCGCGGCAACTTTTCGCACGAGATCAAGGTTCTCTCCAACGATGAGATCGGCCGTCTCGCCCGCCTCTTCAATTATATGACCACCGAGCTGCGCCGCCTCAACAACATGAACCTCGCCCAGATTATCGCCGAGCGCAACAAAACCCAGACGATCATCAAGAATATCGCCGACGGCGTTGTCGTCACCGATCCGCGCGGCAAGGTGCTCCTCCTCAACGCCTCGGCGGAGAAATGGCTCGGACTGCGCGAAAAGGACGCCCTGGAGAAGCCTCTCGAGACTTTTATCCAGGAAGAGAAGATGCTCCAGCTTTTGGCCGACGCCGGGGAGAACAACGGTACGACCCTGCCGCCGGTGGAGATCACCTTCCGCCCGCCCGGCGAGTGGAAACCGCGCGTCTTCCAGGCGCACGCCGCGCGCGTTCTCCAGGATGACAACCAGCTCATCGGCATCGTCACCGTCCTCAGCGATATCACCCAGCAGAAAGAGATCGACCGGATGAAGACCGAGCTGGTCTCGATGGTCGCCCATGAGCTGCGCTCGCCCCTGACCAGCATTTCGGGTTTTAGCGAACTGCTGCTCGACCCGGAGCTGAACCGGGAACAGCAGGAGGAGTACGCCGGCATCATCCTCAAGGAGTCCAACCGTCTCGGCGACCTGATCAACAAGTTCCTCGATATTTCACGCATCGAATCGGGCCGCATTCAGCCCAAGAAAAACGCCCTCGATCTGGTCGAGACCGTGCAGATGGTGGTCGGCAACAACTCTTTTCTGGCCGCCAAAAAGAACATCGATGTCGAGGTCCATCCCCCCGATGAGCCGGCCGAGATCTGGGCCGACAGCGGCATGATGGAGCAGGTTTTCATCAACCTCTTCTCGAATGCGATCAAATATAGCCCGGAAAATACGCGCATCGATATCCTCGTGCGCCAGAACGAGAACGAGGTGATCGCTGAGGTTCACGATCAGGGCTATGGCATTCCCCGCAACGCTATCGGCAAGATTTTTGACAAATTTTTCCGCGTCACTGAACACGAGGCCGTCCGCGCCAGCACCGGCACCGGCCTCGGACTGGCCCTGGTCAAACAGATCATCGAGCTGCACGGCGGCCGTATCACCGTCGAGAGTGAGATCGGCAAGGGATCGGTCTTTACCATTTATCTGCCCAAGGCTCACATCGCCCAGAGCGGCCTCCCGCAGACCGAAGAGGATGCCGAGAATATTATCCGCTGAACCAAGACCCGTGCGCCGGGAGAGAAGAGGAAGGGAAGGAATATGAAAAAAGGCACAGTGCTGATGGTGGATGACAATCTGGACATGCTGCTGATCGGTCAGCGCATCTTCACCAAGGCCGGATTCGAATACCTTTCGGCGCGCAGCGGCCTCGAGGGGCTGGAAAAGATGGCCGCCGGCGGCGTGGATATTGTCATCCTCGACTATATGCTTCTTGACCTCAACGGGCTTCAGTTCCTCGAGACCATCGCCGCCGACCAGGCTTACGCCGCCCTGCGCACCGTCCCGGTTATCGTGCTGACAGCGCGCACCGATTATCTCGAGGAGCTCGACGGCCATTTCGCCGCCAATCTGCGCGCCGTCCTCACCAAGCCGTTCGGCCACCGCGAGCTGGTCAATGTGGTGGAAAACGCCCTTCGTCTCGAAAAGAACCTCCGGCCTCTTTTATCCGCCGCCGCGGCGCCGGCCCGGCCCGATGCGGCTGCCGAACCGCTGCTGCAGGATCCCGCCGCTTCTGCTCCGGCGGCGCACTGGAATGACGACCTGCGCATCGCCGCCGGCACCATCGCCCGGCTCACCGCCGAGCTGCGCCGCACCATGCCGGAAGGGCTCAGCGAACAGCAGCGCCTCGATCTTGACGCCGTGCTCACAAGCAGCCGCCGCCTCGTGCGCATGATCGACGAGCAATTTCCCGAAAGCGAGATCTTTTCCTCTTCCACCCTGACCGCGTGACGCAGCGCTCTTGCACAGGCCGATACCATGGAATTTGACTATCAGGAACTGATCGAAAGTGTGCAGGACATGGTCTTCGCCGTGAGTCCCTCCGGCGGATTGATCTACTGCAACCGCCAGTTCGCCCTTTTTGCCGGCAGGGAGAGGAAGGAGCTTTCCGCTTCTCCGCTTTTCGAACTGGTCCATCCCCCTGACCGCAGCCGGGTGGAACGGATGCTGCAGGAGACCCTGCAGGGATCGGCGCGCACCTTCGAGGCGCGTTTTGTCGGTGCGAGCGGCGCCCCCCTCTACTTCTCGACCAACATGACGCCCATCCGCGAAGGCGGCCTGGTGGCGGGTGCGATCGGTATCTCCCGCGACATCAACGAGCGCATGATGCTCGAGCAGCAGATCACCGGGCTGAAGAACTTTCAGGAGAGCATCCTCAAGAGCATCCAGGCCGGGTTGATCACCATGGACCTGGAGGGACAGATCACCTCCTTCAACGCTGCGGCCGCGGAGGTGCTGAACTGCAGCGCCCGGGAAGCCGTCGGCAGGCCGCTCGAGCAGATCGTGGGCGAGGAGGCGGCCAGCGTCTTTCTGCAGCGGGTGCCGCGCGGGGATTTTCCCACCAACCGCGAGCTCTCGCTGAAAACTCCCGCGGGTCACGAGACCTATATCGGCTTCACTGTGACCCCCCTGCTCGATGAACACGGCGACCGCACCGGCACTATTCTCAGCTTCAGGGACATCTCCCTGATCAAGCGCATGCAGGCCGAGGTGATGCGCATGGACCGCCTCGCCTCGCTCGGCGTCCTCGCCTCCGGCATCGCCCATGAGATCAAGAACCCCCTCGCCGGCATCAAGGCCATGGCCCAGACCCTCCAGCAGGATCTGGACCGGGAGGAGGAGAGCTACGACTATCTCGAGCGCATCGTCCGCCAGGTCAACCGCCTCGACGAGCTGCTCAAGACTTTTTTCGACTATGCCCGGCCGCGGCCGCCGCAGCTCAAGCTGCACCGCATCCAGGATATCCTGCACGAGGTGATGACTCTGGTCGACAAGCGGCTGCAGGAGAAGGATATCCGCTTCATCCCGCTGATCCCGGCCGGGACGCCGCCCGTTTTCGCCGATTTCCACCAGATCCAGCAGGTGATCCTCAATCTCATCATCAACGCCATCGATGCCATGGAGGAAGGCGGAGAGCTGGTGATCCAGGCCGCGCCGAGCCGCGGCACCGCTCTGCGCTCGCCTGCGGCCGGAGCAGATCCGGAGCGGCGCTTTGTTGAGATCACCGTCACCGACTCGGGGGTCGGCATTGCGGAGGAGAATCTGGAGGTCATCTTCGATCCCTTTTACACTACCAAGCCGCAGGGGACGGGCCTCGGGCTTTCGATCGTTTACCGCATCATCGCAGCGCATGACGGGGAGATCAGCGTCTCCAGCAAGATCGGGGAAGGAACCACTTTTCGGGTGATACTGCCTACAGAGGGAGAGAGTAAATGAAGGCGAGCATTCTCGTCGTCGAGGATAATGAGGATCTCTGCAAAACCATCGCCGATGTGATGAAGCGAGAGGGCTATTTTGTCAAGACCGCAGCGAGCGGGGAGGAGGCGCTGGCGCGGCTCGAGAAGGGGCTGATCGACCTGGTTCTGCTCGACATCAAGCTGCCCCGCAAAAGCGGGCTGGAGGTGCTGGCGCGCATCCGTGAGCTGCAGCCGGAGCTGCTGGTGATCATGATCACCGCCCTGACCGACGCCCGTCCCGCGGTGGAGGCGCTGAAATCGGGCGCCTACGACTATCTGCTCAAGCCCTTCGAGCTGGACGAGCTCAAGCTGGTGGTGGCCAAGGCGCTCGAAACCCATCGCCTCAAGCTGGAGGTCGCCCGCCTCAAGGAACAGCAGCGCCGCCGCGCGCCGGAATCGGGCCTCTATGGTGAAAGCGCCGCCATCCAGGAGGTCCTCAATCTGGTCAAGATCATCGCCGAAACCCCGCGCACCTCGGTGCTGCTCGAAGGGGAGAGCGGCACCGGCAAGGAGCTGGCGGCTGATGCCATCCATGCGGCCAGCGCGCGCGCTGAAAAGCCCATGATCAAGATCAACTGCGCCGCCATCCCGGAAAATCTGCTCGAGAGCGAGCTCTTCGGTTATGAAAAGGGGGCCTTCACCGACGCCAAGGGGACCAAGCGCGGGCTCTTCGAGCTGGCCCACGGCGGTACGATCTTTCTCGACGAAATATCGAGCATGAAGCCCTCCCTGCAGCCCAAACTCCTGCGCGTGCTGGAGAGCAGCACCTTCCGGCGCATCGGCGGGACCAACGACATCACCATCGATGTGCGCATCATCGCCGCCACCAACCAGAATCTGGAAACCTGTGTGCGCGACGGACTCTTCCGCGAAGACCTGCTCTACCGGCTCAAGGTGATGGTCATCCAGCTGCCCGCCCTGCGCGAGCATCCGGAAGATATCATACCCATGGCCAAGCTCTTCATCGAGCAGAACAACCGCGAGTTCAACCGGTCGATCAAGGGGATTTCGGCCGAGGCGGCGGAGATGATGCTGCGCTATCCCTGGCCCGGCAATGTGCGCGAATTGAAGAATGTCCTCGAGCGCGCGGTGATCCTCTGCAAACGGGAGGAGATCACGCCCGAACTGCTTCATCTCGACCCGATCGAGATGCCGGCGGCAGCCTCCGCTCCCCTGGCGGCGCGCGTTGCCGGCGCCAGCGCTGCCGAGGCCGAAACCCTGGCGGAGATCGAGCGCCAGCACGTCCTGCGCACGCTGGAGAAGTACCATAACAACAAATCCAGGACCGCCAAGGCGCTCAATATTTCGCGTTCCACGCTGCGGGAAAAGCTCAAGGAGTACGGGCTGGAGTGATCTGCCGGTGATTTTACCGCCGGCATGGTCACCTGTCTGGGCGGGGAAATCTCGAGAGAGATGGGTTAGAGTGACAAGACGGCGGGGGCGAGGGGTCAGCGCAGATTGCCCTTGAAGGGGCGCTCCCGGTTGAAATCGGGGAGGAAGGGATCCTCCTCTTCAGGGCCTCCCTCCATGTGCTGGACGAAGCAGTTTCTGAATCCGAGTTCGAGGAGGTGTTCGTAGACGCGGCCGAATTCATCGGGCCGCAGGGAGCGGTTAAGTTCCGCCTGTTTGACCATGCGGGCGGGCCGGTATTGCGACATCAGGCTTATGGGCAGCTCCGGGCCGAATTCCGCAAAAAGCATCGAGAGCGCCTCGATCGAGTTGGCGATCTGGCCGGGCAGCACGAGGTGGCGGACCAGCACGCCGCGGCTCGCGATTTTCCTGCCTGAGGTAAAGTGATCCAAAAACCCTTTCTGTTTCACCATTTCCGCAATGGCATCGAGAGCGACCATGGGGTAGGAGCGGCAGCGCGAGAGGGAATGCGCCAGCTCCGCGTCGCTGTATTTGAAATCCGGTAAATAGATATCCACATACTCCGCGGCCTGCTGCAGGATCTCCACTTTTTCAAATCCCGAGCTGTTGAATACGACGGGGAGCTCTACACCCCCGGCGCGCAGGCGCTGGATCAGGTCGATGGCGTGCGGCAGAAAATGGTCGGGCGTGACCAGATTGAGGTTGTGGACTCCCTGGCGGTGCACCAGCTCGAAAACCTGCTCAGCCACCCTCTCCACAGTCGTCAGGCCACCCATATGAAAACAGGAAATCTGGTAGTTCTGGCAGAAGGTGCAGAGCAGTGTGCAGCCGCTGAAGAAGATGGTGCCTGAACCGTGGGTGCCGCTGATGGGGGGCTCTTCGCCAAAGTGCGCATCGATTGAAGCGACGCGCAGGATGGCCGATTCGCCGCAAACCCCCAGTTTGCCGGCAGTGCGGTCGACCCGGCACTCGCGCGGACAGAGAGTGCACTCTTGATAGGCCTGGTAGAGGTCGCTCATCCGGTTTGCCGCCGTTTCAGTTCGCGCTGAAGGTGAGGTCGATGACGACGATCTCGGGGCGGTTGCCGAGCCGGACCGGCGGTCCCCAGGTGCCGGCGCCGCATGAGACATAATACTGGCTCTTTCCCTTGCGCAAATAACCCCAGCTCACCTCATACATCGCTCCGGTGATCAGGTTGAAGGGGAAGAACTGGCCGTGATGGGTGTGACCGGAGAGCTGCAGATCAATGCCTTCCGCCTCCGCCTCTTGGAGATGGAAGGGCTGGTGGTCGAGCAGGATGAGGGGCTCGGTGCGGTCGACTCCCTCCATCAGACTCGCCAGGGGCAGCCGGCCGTCTCCCATATAAGTGGCCTGGCGGTCTTCCCGGCCGATGAGCCAGAGGGCTTCCGCCACCCTTACGCTGCGGTCGCGCAGCACGGTGATTCCGGCCTCCTCCATGTAGCGGACGGCGTTCTCGCTGCCGCTGATATGTTCATGGTTGCCCATGATGGCGTAGACGCCGCGGGGGGGGCGGAGCTGGCGGAGCACCGCCGCCATATTCTGGCGGGAGAGCGAGAGGATGTCCTCGTCGAAAAGGTCGCCCCCGAAGAGGATGAGATCGGGTTTTTGCGCCTGCATGAGAGTCACCAGCTCCTGCATGCGCGAGTTGTGGACCAGGGTGCCGAGGTGGATATCGGTGGCGAGGAGCAGGCGCATCTGCCGGAAGGGGGCTGGTTTGTCGATGGCGAGCTCGAGGTGGCGCACGCGGGGATGGCGGGCGTTGATGGCGCCGGCAAGGGTCAGCAGGAGGGTGAGAGCAGCGACGCCGGCGAGGAGAAGGGGGCGCGCGCTGCTGCGGGCCTCATGCCAGGCCGCCGGCAGGAAGGGGAAAAGGTGATCGGCCAGCCGGACGAGATCGATGACGATGAGGGCGAGCAGGGCGAAGATCAGAACGGCCGTATAATAGGCGCCGATGTGGACGAGGAAAGCGCCCAGGCTGGTGTTGAGGCTGCGTTCGCAGAGCCTGCCCAAAGGGTAAGCCGCCGCGAGCAGGATGATGAGAATGGTGAAGGTGCTGCGCAGTCCCGCCGGGCCCGGCAACGCCTGCAGGCCGCGCCGGATGACGTACCAGTTCATCCAGGTGTAGAGGATGAGGACGATGGAGAAAAAGATGACAAATCCGCTGTGTTTCATCAGTGGGAAGGCTTTCGGTTAAATTAATTTCCGCAAATTTACATAATTTTGCATATAAAAGAAAGAGAATCCTCATTACTTCACACTGGCCATAAAAGGCTTGATTCTTTGGTGATTTATAGCTAATTTCAGTAAATTGATTTTCTTATCCTGGGTATATCTGACATGAATCCGAAACTCCTGGCGCTCCTTGGCCTGCTCCTCTGCGCTGCCGCCGTCCTTGCCGGTCCGCCTCTCATCGATGAGCAGGACGCTCTGATCCAGATCCGCAATGACCTTGAGTACATCTTTTCAGATCCGTCATTCAGCGCCGCCCATTGGGGCGTCGCGGTGCAGTCGACCCGGACGGGCGAGTACTTTTATCTGCGCAACGAAAACAAGGCCTTCATGCCGGCTTCGAACATGAAGCTTTTCACCACCGCCGCCGGCTTGCTCGGGCTGGGGCCTGATTACCGCTACGTCACCCGGCTGATGGCGCACGGGTTGATTTCGGCTGAGGGGGTGCTGGAGGGTGATCTGATCATCCGCGGCTGCGGCGATCCCTCGCTGAGCGGCAGATGGGAGAACGGCAAAATCACCGCGGTTTTTGAGCGCTGGGCGGACAGCCTGCAGGCGCGCAAGATCACCGCCATCACCGGCAAGGTCATCGGCGACGGCCGCTACTTCAACGACGGCCGCATCGGAGCGGGCTGGGCCTGGGACGATCTCACCGATTATTACTCCGCCCAGATCAGTGCGCTGACCTTCAATGACAACTGCGTTGATCTGATTTTTATGCCCGGCGACAGCCTGGGCGGGCCCGCCCGCTACCGGCTCGAGCCCAACACCGCCTATGTGCAGATCGTCAACCGGGTGACCACAGGGTCGCGCAGCAAACTCGGTTTCTGGCGCGACCCGGGCAGCAACAAGATCATCTGTGAGGGCACGATCAGCCAGAGCAGCAAGGAGCGGCGCGACTGGATCACGGTGGAGAATCCGGCCAAGTACGCGGCCACGGTGCTGCGCGAGATCCTGCTCAGCCGCGGCATCCGTGTTTATGAGGAGGCTTTTGAGATCGATGAGCTGCCGGGCTATTTGCCGGTTGAGTACAAAACCGTGCAGCTGGCCTCGCACACCTCGCCGCCCCTGAGCGAGATCGTCCGCGAGATCAACAAGGAGAGCAATAATCTCTTTGCCGAGCTGCTGCTGCGCACGGTGGGCCGCGAGCTTGAGGGCAACGGCAGCGCCGAAGGCGGTGAACAGGCGGCGAAAAAGCTCTTCGAGCCCGCCGGGATCAGCCCGCAGCAGTTCTACGCCGCCGATGGTTCCGGACTCTCCCGCCAGAACCTGGTCTCGCCGATGAGCGTGATTCTGCTCCTGCGCCATATGCGCGAGCAGCAGGCCGGCCAGATCTACTACGACAGCCTGCCGGTGGCCGGTGTCGACGGCACCCTGAAGGGCCGGATGCGGGGCACTGCGGCCAAGGGCAATGTCCATGCGAAAACCGGCTACATCGGGCGGGTGCGCGCACTCTCCGGTTATGTGACCACCCGGGACAGCGAGATCCTGGTCTTTTCCATGATCGTCAACAACTATAACGTGCCGACCGGCACGGCCAATCACCTGCAGGATCTGGTTTGCGAGCGTCTCGCCAATTTCACGCGCAAATAGCCGGTATGACCGCTTCCGCCGCGCACATTGCTGCCCCATGCTGATGCCGCCGGCTGCGCGCCTTCTGATGATGAGAGCCTGAACGACTGTTCGGCGAGAGGGATGATGGCTTCTGGATCGAGACATATTTTCCGCTGGTTCGAATCGGCCCCCCTGCGGGTGAAGCTGATCCTGACCATCGGACTGCTTTTCATCGGTCTGATGTCGATCCTGAGCTTCGTCGTCATCCAGCAGGGTAAAAGCATCCTCAATGAGCGTCTCGCGGAGACCTGCACCATGGTCATGCAGCATGTCTCCACGGCGATCAAGGATGATCTGCTCCTCTACTATCGCACCGACATGGATGCCAACAGCAGTTCGCTTCAGCTCGGCCATATCCGCGAATCGATCCTCTCGGTCTATAACGAAAACATCTCCGGTCTCGCCTACGTCGGGGTGATCGACCGTTCGGGCATCATCATCGCCCATACCAACACCGAGCGGCTTTACCGCAAGCTGTCGCCGGCGGACAGCAGCTGGATGCTCGCTCTCGAGTCGACCATGGTCCGGGAGCGCGGCGCCAATATCGAATACCTCCATCCCATGTTCACCCGCCGCGAGAGCGCCGGCGACCGGCGGATCTTTCTCGGCATCACGGTGCTGGGATTTGACAAAGATATTATCATGCGTCCGATCCAGCAGGTCACCCGGGCGATTCTTTCAGCCACAGCCCTGGTGATCATCATCTCGATCGTGATCATTTTTATCATCGCGCGGCGGATGACCGCCCAGATCGAGCTGCTCGGCGGGGGGCTGCGCCAGGTCACCGGCGGCAACCTCCATATCCAGATCCCGGTCCTGGCCACTGACGAGCTCGGCCGCTTGACCATGGAGTTCAATGCCATGATAGTGCAGCTGCGCGAAAAGCTGCAGATGCAGAAATTCGTCTCAAAATTGACCCTGCAGATGATCCGCTCCACCGCCAACGGGGACCTTCGTTCTGCCACAGCGGGGCAGAAGCGGGTGATCACGGTCCTTTTTTCCGATATCCGCAGCTTTTCGGCGATGACCGAGCGGCTCGGCGCGGAGGAGACCATCAAGTTGATCAACATCTATCTCGATTTGCAGGCCAGGATCGTCGAGGAGAACAACGGCATTGTCGACAAATTCATGGGGGATCAGGTGATGGCCATTTTTCTGGGCGAGCGCCAGGCCGACACCGCAATCCACGCCGCCGTGGAGATCCAGCGTTCCATCCGCGAGCTGAATGTGCGGCGCAGCCGCCAGGGCGAGGTGACCCTGCAGGTCGGCTGCGGCCTGCATATCGGCGAGGCCATCCTCGGCCACATGGGATCGCAGGACCGGCTCGACTATACGGTGATCGGCGAAGTGGTCAATCTCGGTTCCCGGCTTTGCGGCCTGGCCAAGCCCGGTCAGATCATTGTGCCGGGCGAGATGGTCGGGCAGCTCGACGGCGAATATCCCACCATCCACCTCGACAGTGTGCAGGTGAAGGGGCGCACCCAGCCTGTGGAGATCTATGAAGTGGATTATGACCGGTCGATGATCGTTTAGGGCGGATCCGGATGAGGAGAATTCCGCGCATAGCTGTTCTGGTCATCGTCCTTGGGGTGAGCCTTTCTTCCATACTCTTCTCCCAAACCAGCCAGGGTCTGCTGCCCGGCGTCCGGCCCATGCTGCAGGGGGGGCAGGGGGTGCTGGGCATCGGCGATGTTTCGGCCCTGTTCTGGAATCCCGCCGCGCTGGCCCCCTATCGTGGCCAGCAGGGCTATCTCTCTCTGGCCGAATCCTTCAGCATCGAATATGCCGGCGCCGCCGCCTTTTTCCCGGAGATCGGCACAGTGGCGGCGGCCATCGGCCGTCAGCCCGCGCCGGGGCATGACCAGCTGCTCTCGGCGGGCCTGGGACGCACCTTCATCGGACGCATCCACGCCGGCCTCAGCCTCACCAATCACCCCGACGGCCGCACCAGCTATACCGCTCTCGGCATCGGCGCCATCTGGCAGCCCCTCGATCTGACCGAGCTCCCTGAAGAAGCCACCTTTCCGCGCTGGCTCATCCCGTTCTCCGCCGGCTTGAGCCTCACCGAGATCTCCCTCAACCCCGCCAGTGGTCCCGCCTACCGCGGCTCAGCTGCCCTTTCCTACGCCATCACCCGGCAGGGCCCCCGGCTCAGCTACGGCTACAGCTGGCAGGGTGGATACGGCGAGCACCATCTCGGGGCCACTTTTTCGCCCACCCCCTGGCTCACCCTGCTCGCCGGCATGCAAGATTTTCGTGACGACGGCATCGCCGCGGGGCTCCATCTTGCGATCGATAATCTCCAGCTTGAGGCGGGCTACGATTTCGGCCGGGAGAGCGGCAAACTGGGCCTCTCCTTCGCAGTCGGCAGCTCACCCCGTCAGCGTTCGCGGGCGGCGCGTGAGAGCGCCACCGCCATGCTCAAACAGGGGGACCAGCGCCAGGCGCTCTACTACGCCCAACGCGCGCTCGCCTATAATCCCGCCAGCGTGGAGGCGCAGGAGATCATTCACACCCTCACAGGACGGGTGCGGATCCAGGACAGCGCGATCGATTCACTCCTCCAGCAGGCCCAGCGCAATCTGCAGAAAAAATGGTTCATCAGCGCCGCCGTCAATTACCGGAAGGTGCTGCAGGTTGATCCGGGGAATCGCTACGCCCTTCTCGCCCTGCAGACCATCGCACCGAGCGTCGCCCAGCACAGCGAGCGCTGGTATGAAAACGGCCAGCAGCTCTACGAGCGGGGCGATCTCAAGCGCGCCCGCGAGGTCTTCCGGTCGATCCGTCTTGTCCTTCCCGATCATGCCAAGGCGTCTGAGTACCTGGTCAGGATCGACAAGGAGATCGCCGAGAAGGCTCAGGAGCATTACTTCGCCGGCCTGGGCTATTACACCCAGAAAAAATATTATGATGCGGAGGAGTCTTTCCGCAAGGCCCTGGGGCTCGATGCCAATTTTCATGAGGCGGCGGAGTACATCGAGCGCATTGTCGCCGAGCGCAAGGAGAGCAAGCAGGCGGTGGATCATCTGCTGCTCGAGGCGCGGCGCCGGGAGGAGGCCAACGACTGGCTCAAGGCCCTGCAGTTGTACCGTCAGATTCTCGATATCGAGCCCGATTTCGCCTATGCGCGCAAGCGCGAGACCGAGATGCAGGGACGGGTGAACACCTATATCAACCAGCAATACGCCAAAGCCGAGGCCGCCTTCGCCAATGGCGATCCCGATACCGCGCGCAAGCTTTTTCGCGCCATCCTCGATATCCGGCCCGGCCATGCGGGCGCGCTGCGCTATCTGAGCGAGCTGCAGCCGACAGCGGCCAACAAAGGGCAGTACTTTCTAGATCTTGCCCGCCGCTCCTTCGCCCAGGGGCGCTGGGAGGCGACTCTGACTGCTCTCGATTCGCTTGGCCGCTACGATCCCGCTTCGGCGGAGATCCCCGCCCTGCGCCGGAAATGTTATGTCAATCTGCCGGTGGAGCGGCTGGTCCAGATCGGCCGGGCGGATTTTCTCAGCGGACGTTATTTTGATGCGCTCGAGGCGATCGAAGAGGCCCTCAAGAAGAATCCGGCCCATGTTGATGCCCTCGCCCTTGAGGCGCAATGCCGGAACAGCGTCACCCGGCTGGTAGATGAACATTTCAATCGCGGCCTCAACTATTATACCGAAGAGAAATACCGCGCGGCGATCGTTGAATGGGACCGCGCCCTGGTCATCAATCCGGATCATCGCGGTTCCATCGAATACAAGCGCCGCGCCCAGGAGCGGCTGGATGCCCTGAACCAGCTCCCCTGAGCGGGCGGCCTCTCATGTGGCTGTGCGGCCTCTTCCCGTGAGGTAACTTTTTGTCCTCTCTCCGATCCACACGCGAGCCAGCCCCGGCCGGCCGTCTTCTCACGCATGCCGATCTCTGGCTGCTCGGCGCGGGAATCGTTGTCGGCCTGCTGCTCTCGGCGCTACTGCTGCCCGGCCGGCATGCCGGCCGTGAGGTGCTGATCGAATCGCGCGGCGCTCTTTACGTGCGCGCCCGGCTTGATGCCCCCGCCCTCTATGAGGTTCCCGGTCCGCTCGGCGTCACCGTCGTCGAGATCAGGGGAGGGGCGGTCCGCGTGCTCTCATCCCCCTGCCCGGAGAAATACTGCGTCCACAGCGGATCGGTCAGCCGTCAGGGCCGGCTCATTGTCTGCGTCCCCAACCGGGTGGTTGTCCGCATCCCCGGCGGGACCTCCGGCTCACTCGATATGATCACGGAGTGAACGGATGAGCCGGTCGTCGAGCATCAAGATCACCCGTCTGGCTCTGCTGGCGACCGCCGGCCTGGCTCTTTTCCTCTTCGAGTCCCTGATTCCGCGCCCTTTGCCCTGGATCAAACCCGGCCTCTCCCAGATCGCCACTCTCCTCGCTCTCTATATCTACGGCTGGCGCGAGTCCCTCGCCGTGGTCGCCCTGCGGGTGGCGCTGGCCGCACTCCTGACCGGTTCATTTGCGGGGCCGGGATTCTGGCTGGCTCTGCCGGCGGGAGTGACCGCGGCGCTGGTGATGGCCGCCGCCCGCACGGCGGGGGGGAGGGTGCTGAGCATGGCCGGGGTCAGCATGATCGGAGCGCTGACCCACAATCTCACCCAGCTCGCCCTTGTCCGCCTCTTCTATGTCCGCAGCAGCGAGGTGCTCTATCTGCTTCCGCTGGTCTGGCTGCCGGCCCTTTTCACAGGGCTGGTTGTCGGGCTTGCCGCTCATCTGCTGCTCGAATTCAGCCGCCGCGCCGGTCTGGTCTGGGGAACCAAAGATTCGCCTGGAGAGTAAACAGAGGAGCGGCGCAGGGCAAGTCACAACCCCGGCGGCTGTACGATTTTTCAGTTGTTATTTATGCCAGCAAAGCGTAATTTAGCTTTTAAATCAGAGCGGCATAATCGAGAGTATCCCATGCGCAAATTTCACACCCTGTCCGTCCTTGGTATGACGCTGATCCTTTTCAGCGGTTGCGCCTATTACAATACTTTCTACAATGCCGAGCAGTTCTTCAAGGACGCCACCAAAGAGCGCAAGAAGCGCGAGCGAACCCAGGTGGTGGAGCTCTCGCCGGAAGAGCAGCTGGAGGAGAAGCGGCGCGGCAATCTGACTGCCGCCGCCACCGCCAACAAGCCTTCTGCGACCGAAATGCAGAATTATCAAAAGGCCATTGAAAAGGCCTCCAGTATCCTCGAGTATTACCCGCAAAGCCGCTGGGTCGATGACGCTCTGATCATGGTCGGGGAGTGCTTCTTCCACCGCGGCGAATATACCAAAGCGAAGCGCAAGTTTGAGGAGATCCACCAGCTCTATCCCAACAGCGAGTTCGTCCCCCTGGCCGAACTGCTCCTCGGCAAGACCCTCCTCTCCCTGGGGGAGTTCGATGCGGCCGAGAAAAAGTTGCGCGACAT
The DNA here is from genome assembly GCA_035388125.1 of bacterium. Lineage (GTDB taxonomy): Bacteria > Zhuqueibacterota > Zhuqueibacteria > Residuimicrobiales > Residuimicrobiaceae > JAKPUX01. The sequence continues at coordinate 23,177 of DAOOPF010000025.1, forward strand.
TACCCTCAACGACCGGTTCCCCAAAGCCATCCGCCAGTCGGCCGAGTACGAGCTCGGCTCCCTCTATTTCGAAAAAGGCAACTATGAAGCCGCCGCCGTCGAGTATGCGCGGACGGCCAAAGATTCGGATGACCGGCTGATCCGGGCGATGTCTTTATACCGGCTGGGAGAGTGCCGGGTTCAGCTTCAACAGTATGAGGAGGCGGTGCCGATCTTTCGCCGCGCGGTCCAGGCCAGTCCCAATGAAGATTTCAAATCCCAGGCGACCTACAAGCTCGGCGAGGCCCAGGGCCTGCTCAAGGATCACGACGGCGCCATCCGGACCTTCTCACTGGCCCTTGCCAAGGAGCTGGAGGTCAAACGTATCCCCATGATCAAGCTGCAGCTGGCCAACAACCAGAGGGCCAAGGGTGACGAGGAGGCCGCCATTAAATGGTACCGCAATATCATCGAGGAGCACAAGGGGACGGAGGCCTCGGCGCGCAGCTATTTCAGCCTGGCGGAAATCGAAGAGCAGACCAACAGGAACTATCTCAAGGCCAAGGAAAACTATGACCTGGTGCGCGGTGAGCAGTCCGCCTCTCTGCTGGCGACGCGGGCCAAGGAACGTTCGGACGCTATCAAGGCCATGCTCGATCTGAGAAAGTCGATCAACGAAATTCTGGGCATCGCCACCGCCGAGGATTCTCTGGCCACCAGTGGAGCGAAAGGGGAGGAAAAAGAGCAGCTGGATGACGCCCCTATCGATCTCGGCGCCGACGGCATGTGGATGAATTATACCGGACGCGACCGGCGGCCGCCCAGGAGCTTTGCCTCTGAAGATGCGGCCGGTGCGATCGGCCCTGCCGCGGCCGATGGCGACTCCCTCAAGGCCACCGTCGCCATCTCCGACAGCGCCCGCCAGCTCCTGCTGCAGGAGGAGGCCGAGAAGAAAAAAAACGTCACCCTGGCGGAGAAGCGGCTCGAACTGGCCGAGTTGCTGATGTTCAGCTTTGACCGGCCGGACTCCTCCATGCGGCTCTTTCTGCAGGTTGTGGAGAGCAAACCCGACAGCGCCATGACCGCCCGGGCCCTCTATTCGATCGGCTATATCATCTACGCGATCAAGAAAGACACACTCCAGGCCGATTCTCTCTTCCGCAGCCTGGTCTACCTCTATCCCGGTTCGCCCCATGCCGAAGGGGCGCGGCGTATTCTCGGCTGGCCCCTGCTCAGCGAAAAGGTCGACACCGCCGGCATCGTCTACCGCGAGGCCGAAAAGGCCTTCTGGGATGAAAAGGATCTCACCAGGGCGATCCGGCTCTATGATGCGATCGCCGCCGACTATCCCGCCTCGCCCTACGCCATCAAGGCGCAGTACAGCAAGGGCTGGCTCTACGAACACGAGATGAGCGCCTATGACAAGGCGATCGAAACCTACAAAGTGATCGTGGAGAAATACCCGGATTCGGCCTACGGCAAGAACCTCAAAGGCAAGCTGACCCGCCATGAGCAGGCCATCCAGGCCATCGAGGCGCGCCGGAAGGCGGTGGCCGATTCTATCAAGATGGCGGCCGAGCAGGCCAGGGCGGCGAGCGATTCGCTCAAGCGCGCTCTTGTGCCTGACAGCACGGCGCAGGCGGCCGGCAAGATCGATTCGACCGGTATGCCGGCTGCTGCGGCTGATTCGGCGGCGGCTGATTCAGCAGCGGCTGCAGAAGCGACCGAGCAGAAAACCCTCCAGCCGGATGATGCCAAAGCCAACGCTGCCGGCGCCGTCCAGCCGGGTGTAAAGGATCCGCGGGATGAGGAGCGCCCGGCAGAGACGCCGCAAAAGCCCCGGCTGCGTGAGGAGGCGGAGATTGAAAAAGCGCCGGATGGCGAGGTCATTCCCGCTGCCCCCCCAGGTGCGGAGCGGCCCCCCGGTGAAGGGGCGCAAAATGCCGTTAAAAAGCCGGTCAGACCCGAATAAGCGGAGAAGGAGAGCCCCTGTGTCAAAATCCGTGCTGCAGCTTCCGGTCATCGAAACCGCGGAAGCTGCGCGCCAGACGGTGCGTTTGACCCTGCACGCCCCGGAGTGGGCTCACACGGCGCATGCAGGCCATTTCATCAATCTGCTGGTACCCGGGCGCCGGGATCTGCTCTGGCGGCGCCCCTTCAGTGTCCACCGCGCCGACCGCTCGCGCGGCACAATCGATCTGCTCGTCGGCAAGGCGGGACGGGGCAGCGAGTCCATAGCCGCCAGCAGACCAGGGGAGCAGCTCGATGCGATCGGCCTGCTCGGCAACAACTTTCCGCTCGATGCCGGACTGCGCGAGATCATCATGGTCGCCGGCGGCATCGGCATCGCCCCTTTTGATCTCCTGCTTCAGGATGCAAAAGGCCTCTCCTGCCGGAAGAGCCTCTTTTACGGCGCACGCAGCGCCTGCGATCTTTGCAACAGCGCCCTCTGGGCGGAGAAAGGGGCTGCACTCCATATCACCACACAAGACGGCAGCGCCGGCAGCCGCGGTCTGGTGCTGGACGAGCTGCGCCGTTATCTCGAGAGCGACCGCGATTACACAGGCCGGGTGATCTACGGCTGCGGTCCCACACCGATGCTCGCCGCCTTGCGCGAGATGGCCATGGGACTCGGGATCAAGGGCTACGTCTCGGTTGAAAACCGGATGGCCTGCGGCTTTGGGGCCTGTGTCGGTTGCGCGGTCGAACTGGCGGCTGTACGGCCGGACGGCCAGAAATACCTGCTCGCCTGCAAGGACGGCCCCGTCTTTCCCATCGAGGAGATCCTCATTCATGACTGATCTGAGGGTGCGCATCGGATCGCTCGTGCTCGCCAATCCCGTGCTCACCGCGAGCGGGACTTTCGGCTATGGCAGCGAATTCGCCGATTTCTTCGATCTCAACCGTCTGGGCGGGATCGTCACCAAGACGGTCACTCTTGAGCCGCGGCCGGGCAACGCGCCGCAGCGCATCTGGGAAACCCCCGCCGGGATGCTCAACTCGATCGGTCTGCCCAATGTCGGCGTCGAACAGTTCAAGGTCGAAAAATGGCCCTTTCTCTCGACCCTGAAGACGGCCGTGATCGTCAATGTCGCCGGCCGGAGCAGCCAGGAGTATGCAGCCGCAGTCGAGGCCCTCGAAAGCGTGGAGGGTATCGCTGCTTACGAACTCAACTACTCCTGTCCCAATGTCAAGGAGGGGGGGCTTGCCTTCAGCAGCGATGCGCGGGTCGCAGCGGAGGTGACCAGCCGGGTGCGGGCGGTCACCCGCCGGCCGCTGATCGCCAAACTTACCCCCAACGTCACCTCAATCAGTGAGATCGGCCGCGCCTGCGCCGACGCGGGCGCGGACGCCCTCTCCGCCATCAACACTCTGGTGGGGATGGCGGTGGATATCCGCACGCGCAGGCCCCGGCTCTCCACCATCACCGGGGGGCTGTCAGGGCCGGCGATCCGGCCGGTCGCTCTGGCCCGGGTCTATGAGCTGGTCAGGAACGTCTCCATCCCGGTGATCGGGATCGGAGGGATCGCCACTGCGGAGGACGCTCTCGAGTTCCTCATTGCGGGGGCCGCTGCGGTGCAGATCGGCACGGCCGGCTTTGTCCATCCCGACGCTGCAGTACGCGTGGTGGAGGATTTGGAGGCTTTTTGCCGCCGGGAGGGGATTGCGGGCATGGCGCAGCTGTGCGGCTCGCTGCGGCTTTAGACAGCTTCACCGGAGGGCACCATGAAACGTCGCTCCCTGCTTTTTTGTTCGCTTTTCACCCTGATCGTCTCCTGCTATCCCAATACGCGCTGGTGGGATGACGGAGCGGATTACGGTCCGGAGGAACAGGGTCAGCCGGGACCGGCGTCGGAAGCGGCTCAGACCCGGGAACCACGGGCGGCCGCCTGGCGGGAGACGGAGACGGGCATCGCCTCTTTCATGGCTGATGAGCTTCACGGCCGCATGACGGCCAGCGGCGAACTCTACGACATGCGCAACCTGACCGCTGCCCATCCCAGTCTCCCATTCGGCACGCTGGTGGAGGTTGTCAACCTCGCCAACGGCCGCAGCGTCAAGGTGCGCATCAATGACAGGGGGCCCTACGTGGCGGGTCGCATCATCGATCTCTCCTTTCAAGCCGCCAGGGATCTGGAACTGACGGAGCGAGGGAGCGGCAAGGTCGAGGTCAGAGTGATCGAGATGCCGCGTTGATCCTTTCGCATGGTCCGGAATCAAACTCAACTGCCTGGGAGGTCCCTTGAATTTAAAATCTTTCGCTGTCCGCGCCCTCGTCGCCCTTATTTTCGGCCCGCTCATCATCCTCGCCGTCTTGCAGGGGGGAGTGTGGTGGCTGGGCTTTGTCACGCTTGTGGTCATGCTGTCGGTCTGGGAGTTTTACGGGCTCGCCCGCGCCAAGGAGAGCCGCGCCCATTACGCGCCCGGTCTGGTCTGCGCACTGGCTCTGGTGCTCTCGCTTTACTGGTTCGATGTGCGGCTCATCCTGCCGATCATGCTGGTATTTTTCGTCTGGGTGCAGTTTTCGGCCCTTTATCGGGGCAGCGGTTCTCCCACCCTCGAGGTGCCGGTCACGGCTTTCGCTGCAATCTACTATCCCCTCGCCTTCGGCAGCTTTGTCCTCATCCGCGAGCTGCCGGCGGCCCGTTTCGGGCTTGACAGCTCACCCGCGGGGGGCTGGATCCTGGTCCTGATTTTCAGCATCTGGATTTGCGACACCGCCGCCTATGTCGGCGGCAGCTATCTCGGCCGTCACAAGCTGATGCCGCGCATCAGTCCGAACAAATCGATCGAGGGCACCGTGCTGGGCTTTATCTTCGCCCTTCTCACCGCCTGGCTCTGCCATGTCTGGTTTGTAAAGGGGCTGCTCCTGCAGGATTCCCTCATCATCGGCGCCATCGGCGGCGGTTTGGGCCAGTACGGCGACCTCTTCGAGTCGATGTTCAAACGGGATGCAGGGTTGAAGGACTCTTCCCATATCATCCCCGGGCACGGCGGGATTCTCGACCGCTTCGACAGCCTGACGATCACTGCGCCGGTGCTCTACCTCTATCTCTATCTGCGTTTTTTCGCCCTGTAAGCTCTTCTCCCGGCAATAAAAAAGCCAGGCCGCATATACGCGGCCTGGCTTTTTTATTGGTTGAGAGATCGATCAGGCTGTTTTAGCCAGCCGGAACAGGGCGAGGAAGCAGCGGTAGAGCTGCGGATAATCGCCTGGACGACAGGTTACCGTGCGCGCTGCGGTGCGTTCACTGCCGGGCAGGAGGCTCGCCGCTTCGGCCATCTCCGCTTTGGGGAAATCGACCTCCAGAGTCAGCGGTTCGGCGAAGAGAAAGGGCTTGCGGCTGCCGAGTCCGCGCACGGCGGCCTCGGCCTGCTCCCGGATGGCGGCGAGGCTCTTGCCGAAGGGTTCGCAGAGAGCGCAGAGGCGGCCGCGCCCCTCCTTGACAGCGACGGCGGCCACGTCGGGCACGAGGGCGCGTGCCTCATCGACCAGGGCGCGGTCCCCGGTCACAAGCAGGGCCGGGACCCCGTAATGGCCCGCCAGGCCGGCGTTGAGACCGAATTCCCCGACATGGATGGAGTTGATGCGGATATCCTCGATATAGGAGTAGGCCCAGGTGTGGTCGTGCACCGCCAGGGGGGTGCCGAAGGCGGCGTGGTAGCCGAGGAAAAAGGCCCCGGCGAAAGTGCCGTCGATCTCCTGCATCATCGAAAAGGGCTTGCCGGGGCCGGAGACCAGCCGCGCCCCGGGGTGCAGCTGGTCGGCCGGCAGGTTGGCCATGTTGTTGTGGGAGTCGTTGACGATCACATCCGTCGCTCCCCCGGCGAGTGCGCCCTCGACTGCGGCATTGACCTCGGCGACCATCCATCCCCGGGCCATTTCGTATTCGCGCGCGGCCGGGTCGACGTGCTCACGGAGTACGACACCATTGACCCCCTCCATGTCCGCGGTAATATAGATCTTCATGTTCACTCCACCTTTAATGCGTTCAGAGCAGTGCGGGGATCGCGCCGCGAAACTCCGGATCGCCGGTTTACTCCAGCAGCAGTCTGCCGCCGTCGATGATCCTGCGGCCGTCGATGACTACATTCGCCTTGTAGACGACGGCGTCGAGATGGATGGGCACATCGTTGGTTCCACCGAAAGTGAGATTGTTGCCGAGGGCGAGGTGGATGTTGCCGAGCACGGTTTCGTCCTCGAGGGCGCAGCCGCTGAGGCGGGACGCATCATTGGTGCCGATGCCGAACTTGGCTATCATCCTGGCCTCGGGGCCGTGCTGGGCGAGGCGGCGGCGCAGGCGCAGGGCGGGATCGCCGCCGGCGATGCGGACGCACCGGCCCTCACGGATGGTAAGGATGAGGCGGTCGCGGTCGTCATGCTGCACCCCCATGCCGCTGTCCACGATCGCTTCGCCCTCGGTCCCGGAGGCTGCGGGGGCCAGTGAGGCCTCCCCGGCGGGCATGTTCGAAAAGGATCCGGGGCGGGTGGCCTCGCCGGTATTGGCAAAACCCCTGGCTGACTCCGCCCCGATGCGCAGGCGGGTGCCGTTCGGAGCGGTGATCTCGATCACCTTGGCGATGGTGAGGATATCCGCGATCTTGCGGCTGAGACGGCCGATGCGGGCTATGTCCATGTCGGCGATGCGCGCAAAAGTCTCGTTGGTGATGGCGGGCATGGTGATAAAACGGGCGCCGCGGCGGCAGGCTTCGCGGCGGCTGGCGGTGTGGGTGATCGATTCAGAGGTCAGGACCAGAACCACATTCATCTCCTGCATCAGCCGTTCCACCGCCGGGCAGAGGGCATGCTTGTGGATATAGGGCTGAGAGAGCTGGAGCAGATGGGTGTGGCGGCTTTTTCTCTCCGCCGCCGTGAAGAGCAGACGGGCGAGATCGAGATAGGGCTCATCGGCGATGATCAGCACCGCTTCATCCTTGCGGATATCCAGGGCGCGGTTGGTGATCGCCTGCGCTGCTTTTTCCAGCCTGGTCATGAGCGCGGCTGCTCCCCGGCTGCTCCGGATCGGTCCGGACCCTGATCCGCCGGTTTGACGAGAGTGACATAGGAGCGCTCGACCATCAGATTAATGAAGCGGCCGAGCCGCTGATGGACCGGCTGGATCTCGTCGCCGAATTGCTGCTCAAGGCCGGAGGCCATCTCCCTGACCGTCATCCGGCCATCCATGTGCTGCCACACCCAGGAACCAAAGGCGTCGAGATGCACGGCGATATGGGGATGCTTGAGATGGGGCATCAAATATTTCTGCAAAAGCCGGCCTGAAAACCTGGCCACGCGCAGCGTCACCAGCCCATCCGCAGACGCATCCCAGGGGAGATTACGGTGGGCTGTATAGTCGAGCAGATTTTCCGCCGGGGCTGGCGCGCTCCCGGTTGTCTCTTCGGCCATCGTGCACACTACCTGTCAGTTAAAAGGGTGAGAGGGCGGGTGTAATCCGTCCCGCAACGGAACGGCCTGTGCGTAAAGCCTGCCAACATAACAATAAATTGAGAAAAGGTCAAGCAAAAAATCGCCAGCACTTGCCAGCTCGCGTCAGATGATACGGGAGGCACCGGGGGGCGCAGAACACGCCTCCCGGCGGTATGGCCCGGGGCCCTCACCGGCCGGGGCCAATGGAAGAGCGGCGCAGCGTTACTTTTTGATTGTATTTCGCGGCCATTTTCTGTATATTC